>JAAZDA010000226.1 GCA_012512995.1 Clostridiales bacterium
CATATTTGCTTGCACAGTTTTGAGCAGGACGTTCCAAGTTCTCTCCACAAATGAATCCTCCACCAGGCCGCCCAGTGTTCGTTTTGTACGTTTTGCTTCCTAATTTAGTCATCTGATTATTTTCCATATCCAGACTAAAAGCATCCAAAGACCACCCGTGCTCATTTTTCTTGTAGCTCACTGCAAAATATGCATCGCCCTGTTTCACTACTGAGGTGTCCACATAGCGTTCCCCAGTAATCAGGTTACTCACTTTTTTCCATTTCATAGGAAAATCTTCAGCCTGATATAGTTCTACAGTCTGATTCGCCGAAGTTTCTGGAATCATGTAATGCTGACCCTTATAGCTAAAAACGCAGGGATAGCTCATGTGGTAGGAATTTTCGATGATTTTTCCTTTAAAAACTGGAATTCCATCAATAAATTGATAGCATCCAATTCCTGCAATATTTTTTTTATTATCATAAAGTTCAACAAAAAGATAATGTTCTCCATCTGCCTCATATAAGAAGGGATCGGCAATACACGTTCCCTCTGGCATCTCAACAACGTTATATTGACCATCCAATTCTGTCTTCAATCTATAGGCAACTTTCCATTCCCCACCCATAAAGGCCTTTATCGCTATGCTTTTTAATCTATTATAAAACGTCATGACGTTCCTCCTGTTTAATTAATTGTCCGTCCCTTCAGCACCATTATCTTATTTAATACTATCCTCCGGCAATTCGCTCATTACATCAACGTAGATTCTTTTCATCGCTGCAACAGCTTCTTCCATTGAATATCGTTTTAAGGTTTCGTTGTTTCGTGCTACTTCTTCGCTCATAAGGGGCTTATTATCTGTCTTCTTTAGTGCTGCACACAAACTGTCGGAATCACTGGGATAAAACAGCAAGCTGCTCTCGCTGAACAAATCGACATTTCCACGGATTTTACTTGCAATGCAAGGGATACCTGCAGACATCGCTTCCATCGGTGCAACTGGCAGTCCTTCACGAAAAGATGCGATAACAAACAAATCTGCGGCCTGATAGAATTTGGGGACATCCGTTCTATAACCAGCGAAAATCACTTGATTTCCAACACCTAGTTTCTCTGCCAACTCCCTATTAGATTGCATTAACGGTCCAACTCCGCAAATCACATATCGAATATCTTTTCTTCCCAATTTTGCCAATGCTTCAATTACAACTTTATGATTTTTGTTTTCGTTAACCTCGCCAACCGATAACAAAACTGTTTCCTCTGCCTTTATCCCCAAAGAATCACGGATTTCTTTTCTAATTTCCTCGTTTTTCTCAAAACGTTTAGAATCGATTCCCACACCAGGCACATATTCAGCGTGACCACCTTTTTTATAATGGAATTTCTGGGCTGCCCGATAATCTTCTTGATTAATAGTAATTATTCTGTCAGAAAAATGTGCGAGAAATCGTTCAACCGGATAATAAAACAGCCAGTTCTTCAACGGCGCTCCCTTATAGAAATGAAATCCATGTGCCATATACAAGACTTTGGGTATCTTAGCTTCGGTAGCACAAATACGCCCGACTACGCCTCCAGTCGGTGTGTTGCAGTGTACAATGTCATAATGTTCTTTTTCCATCAATTCCAAAAGCTGCTTACGAGCTTGAAAATTGCTTATTCCTAATGGATTTCGATCAAAGTCAATATGAACCATCTTGATACCATAATGCTCACAGACCTTTGCAAAATGCTCCTTGTCAGCCATGGACATATTATTTGCAATGGTAAAATCAATTCCTAGTTCACGCGCCGCCAAAATTGCTGATAATGCAAAGTTGTTCATTATTTTTCCTGAGCGATGCTTAATATAGAGCATTTTCATTTTTATTTTTCTCCGATTTTCTTAATCTCTACACAGGATATCAGTTAACCACATCAACATGTTTACTTTTTCCTGATCGAGTATTTCCATATCCAATTTGACAGGTTTCTTTGTTATTTCACCTGCTCCAACCCGCTCGAGCAGACCCACCCGATTAGTCTTCACAAAGAGCATTGCAGAATGACCGTATGCAAGTGTCACCGCACAGGAATGCACTCTATCGGACAAAGTTAACTGAGAATTTGCATACAGATTAATATACCCGTAAGGGATATCTGCACAGAAGGAGTTTTTATATGCGTAGATTTTGCTCCTAAAATGCGGGTGGAATCTCTGATCCGTTCTTACCAACTTATACTGACCGATTTCATTTTCACGTTTCGGTGCTGGCAGAAGGCTTCGCACATAAATCAATGCATCTGTAAACCGCTCTGTTTTTGCTGCAACCGTAGAAGGTGAATTAACGAAAATCCTTTGATTGTCAAATTCAAATTCATGGGTGTGTTTACGGCTAGAATCATCGACCCAGATTTCCGGCTCAATAATTTTATCAAAATTTGAAATCCAGTACGGCTGCCCAAAATCAATCTTGCAGGGAGCGTAGTAATCCGGGGTAAAGAAGGAGAAGCAGATTCCATCATACGCATTGGTTGCGTATTTCCCAAACGCCTCATAGGTTTCATGTTCTCTAGACGAAAAAACAAACGGAGGACACTGCTTAAAGAATTCTTCAACTTCACATCTGGCAGTAGCATCAAGCTTCATAGTGCCAGCACTCAAAATCATATAACCAACGCCACGTTCTTTGAGTTCCAACAGGATATCTTTCCACAGCGGGAGGAAATACTTAGAAATCACTGGGCCGGCAAGCACAATATAATTCACATCGAGCTTTGCGATGTACTCAAGCTGATTCTTATGAGGATACAGCCGCTTTCCATAACTTGTTGTGTAAGTTTGATAATCTGAAACGACTGTCACATTCTCTGCGCCCAGAATTTTCTTAAGCACATACTCCACACCCAAGCTAAAAAAGCCGTTTCCGATATTCGTGCACCAGAATCCAGTGCAATACGCCACCTTCATATCTTTGTACTCCTCATCAATGAAATATTATCAACTACAAAACAGCCCAGACTCATCTCAAAGAGTCTGAGCCGTCTATTCCTCATAAAGCTCTACTAATCGTCCTCAGCAGTGAGAGTCACACTGCCGCTATGTCTTGTACCGCTACAATAAACGTTGCTACGTTACGGTAGCTCCCGTCTTTAGCCCTGATAGCACCAACGCTCGCTACGGTAAGTCATGTGCTTATTCCAGATTCCACTCATCTACGCTACGGTAGCCCCTGCCTTTATTCCAGGTACCACTCATCCATGCCACGGTAGCTCCCTTGATTATGCCGGATTACCCCACACGAATGAGCATCTCCGTAACCATGTGTTTATCATCATCTTGCTCACAGCCGCCTTGTTATCTTCAAGACCGGGATGAAATCGCAGATGATGTTATCATCACCAAGCCCCGAAACCGCTGTGTGAAAGTCACCACAGTGTCGGTAATATCATCACAGTGCCATCTGGCATAAACCCACGAGCTACGGTCGCATCCATAAAAGTGCTTTTTCGGGGCATAAAAGCTTCAATTCAACCTCATTTTGCCCTCTTTCACGCCCGGGTTCCCGGCATTTTACACTACTAAATGCAGTATTTCAGCTTCATATAGAGCATTTTGCCGACTTTCCGGCTTAACGCTACTGTAAGAGGTGTATTTATGCCCGATTCCACTCTGGAATTTCTTCCAATTTTTAGCAGCTTAAAATGTACAAAATCATCGATATTTAGTGGTTTTCTCCACTCATTGCAGTGGTTTGACCCTCGGAAATCCCCTCGGTGCTTTCAGGCATAAACAGGATTTTCTTTGTTATAAATCTTACTGATAGTTTTTGCCGAAATATGCAAAAAAAACCAATCAGCAGTATTGGATAATACCGAATGCAACATATGCTTACTACAAAAGTTTTTTTCCTGACGAGCTTCATATACTCTCTTTGTGTTTGATCACTTCTTTTAGCTGGGAAATTCTCAGTTACTCTGTAATTCAAAACTATATCAGGTACATTTGCAACCTTATTTCCATCGTTCATCAGGCGCAACCATAAATCCAAGTCTTCAGACATATTCAGTGATTCATCATAGTAATAGCCTTTATCAATCACACTTCGTCGCATCATTATTGTCGGATGAGCCAATGGATTTCTAACACAAGAAAACAGATATACTTTCCTTTTGCTTGTTGTAGCCCTTTGTTGAGCGACTTAACAAAGCCTACTCTTGATGGAAATCTATATACCTTTACACGCGGATCTTTTTTATATGTATCAATTCTTTCAATAGTACTTTTATTAGTACTGTCATCAAAAATCAGGAGTTCAAAATTGTCATATGTCTGATTTAAAATGCTCTCTATTGAATTTCCTATCATCTCTGGCTCTTCGTTAAAGGAAGCCATAACCACAGAAACAAGTGGTCTACTTTCTAAATTTTTCTGCACAGCCAGCCCCTCTGATAATCACTTATCAACTCTCCTACGACAAAAACACTCTACCTGTTTCTTAATTATTCTTTTCTACTCACCCTATATTGGTATCGCTCGAGCCCTGTCTTTTTCCCTTAGTCCTTACTTTACCTTTCTCCCGCAAACCCTCTGTTTTACTGGCTTTCCCTCTCCGCCGTGACCTGTCCTTCGGCCACGCCGGTCGTGCTCTCTTTCGTAACCAGCGTTTGAAGTGTCGCGAAGATTATTTTGCCGTCCTCGGCAAGGCTCGGTCTCGAGATGTACATGAGATCCATGAGGAGCTTGCAGTAAGGACTGGAATCATACCTGCCGTAGACCTGGGCGTAACCGGTGAGTCCTGCTCTGCACTGGAGCCGTAAGTCGAACTCCGGAAGTGTTTTCTTATACTGGGCTGCTATCTCCGGGCGTTCGGGTCTCGGGCCTACAATCGACATATCGCCTTTTATTATGTTGAAGAGCTGAGGCAACTCATCTATCCTGAATTCTCTTATGAAGTGACCGATTTTTGTGACTCTCGGGTCTTTGTCACCGGTCGAGAGCCTGGCCACACCATCTTTCTCGGCATCCATACGCATCGAACGGAATTTAAGGATCTTGAAGATTTTGCCGTCTTTGGTTAGCCTCTCCTGTTTATAAAGTGCTGTGCCGCCATCAGACTTAATAATGAGCGCAACTATGAGCATAAGCGGACTGAGTATAATAAATGCTACGCTGCTTAGCACTATGTCAAAAATGCGTTTTACCAGCAAGAACTCCGGTGTAGGACTATAACGGTCAAGACGGAGCATAGGCAGATGGAACAGCGTCAGTTTCTCAGCACCTGACATGATAATGTCGCCAATCCTCGGAATTGTATAAGTTACGATACCCTGTGAAACGCAGTATTTTACTATCTGGTTCCTCGCATGTGAGTGGAGACTGCACAGGAAAACAATTTCTGCACCTTTAACTGTTTCGGCGATGATCTTGTTTTCTGTAGATTTGTTATCTGTGTCCTTAAAAGTTTTGACGATATCATTGGCGTCGATTTTTCTTATAACGTCCACATGCTGCGCCATGCCGTATTGTTCCAGCAATACGTCAAGGTCTTTGAACTCATCATAAATAATCATCGCTTTCCTGCTGGGAAAATGATGATAATACCATTTGTGGCTCGAGACCGACCATATCCAGATTATTGCAATCTGCGTGGCAAGAACCAGTATCATGATGAGAACATTTGGAAAATGAAATATAAGCAGCCACATAATAATAAATATCAGAAAATCAGCCAGGATCGCAGCAAGGATCTGGGCATTCATAAGTTCCGATATTCTTTTTGTCTTTATCCTGAAGCCGCCGTAAAGATGAGCAAGAAGGTAGTACATAATGACATAGAGCGTCATAACAAGATAGTTACCACGGCGGTAATATGATATGCGCATTTTTCCGGAGTAATAGAATGTCCAGGCCGCAATAAACGGTATGCACACTGCGATAAGGTCAATTAGTTTGACAAGCCGTAACAAAATAAGAGCATATGTTTTGGCTCTGCTGTTATTTTCCATCTTCCCCTTCAGTTCCATAACAACTACTGAGCTATATACACAAAATATGCGATTATTGTTTCTTAATAATCCCTCGCCTCGCGGCGAGGGACCCACATGGTTTGAGAAATGTTATCCCGTGTCAACCCGGGTGATTTCTGAAACTTAGTTAATGTGTTAATGACCGATCACGGTAAATGCCGGCCTTATGTTACATGTATTACTGAATAGCGACTTCGATAGTTCCCATTGTTGTCATGCTCACTGCAACCTTGCCATTCTTTACAACAGCTGTAGTTGTTGTGACAGAACCATCCTTGCCGATGATATAGACAGTTGCGGTTCTGCCTTCATAAGCATTGCCCACTCCGATACGCTGCGTGAATGTTCCGAAGCCATCCCAGACTGAGACGCCTGCCTTGTACATTCTCACCTTGTAAGGTCCGAATGTTTTGGCATATGTCTGGCCTGATGCTGCTACGTATGCACTGAGTGCCTGTGCATAGCTGTCAGCCGGTGCTTTGGCTGTCGGTGCGACTATTGTGGCGATGGCAGCTTTTTCTGTCACTCCGCTATAGTCAGCTGTTACTCTTACTCCGTCTGCTGTCCTGGCAGCAACTCCGGTCTTCTCAACGATGTAATCAGGAACAGCAACTACTGCTGCTGTGCTTGAGCTCGATGATGAAGATACTGTGGTGTTCGTTGTTGTGCTGGATGATGCTGCAAGCACAGGTGTAACGAACAGAACAGCCGCTGTAAGAGTGGAAACGATTGAAACATATAATTTTCTGTTCATTGGTAACTCCTTTCCCCTTAATCATGTGGTATTTCAAGCCCTCACGGGCAGGAAATCAAGAATTAAAACTCCATAGCCTTTGATGCAGTGAGTGTCGCAAATGTCATAAAGGTCTCTTCGCCTGCATCCCCATCAGTTATTACTAGCATCTGCCATGTGGATTTGACGGCGTCTGTCATGGAACTGTCAACATTTGCTCCGATGCTCCGCACGTTCATCACTTCATCAACATAGCTGCAATAATCTTCATAATCATACATATCGTGTTTTATAAGGAGGTCTGTACTGTCTCCCTGATATGCGGCAAAAACTCTGTATTCATAAATCATGTCCTGTGTATATACATATATGTAAGGATTCGATTCGAAGAACTGTGAATCACCATATACATCTATGCCTTCACTGTCATAGAGCACCACTACCGGATCCGTGAAATCTGTGCCGTTCCCCGAGTCAAGAACTATGTCACCCTTTGCGCCGTTCTTACCGTTCTCTGTAACTGGTACATCTGTCACCGCGGTTTCCGGAATATTGACCGCTGCTATGGCATTCGGCTCTTTCTTTGTTATCTGAGACCACTCCGCCAGATTATCAGGTATCTTTCCTTCGATCTCTCCTGTCTGGCCGCTGCTGTTGCCGAGCAGGACTTCTCCTTCTTCAAGTTCGGGAAGGGTCACGACAGATGTGGCAGCTGAACCGGCGTCTGTGGCGGCGTCTGTGGCGTCGTCTGATGTAGCATCCAGGCTTACGTCTTCTGCAGTTGTTGAAGCCTCCATTGAACTGTCAGATGTCTCAACGGTTTCATTTGTTTTGCCGCATCCTACGAGCACCATCGTTGCCGCGATCAGACACGGAATAACAGCTGTGAAAACTCTTCGGTGTAATTTTGTTGTGTCTTCCTTTATCATGTTCTGCTGTCATTCCCCGAATTATCACCGTAGTACCTGCCGTAGTAATTTCCGTAATAATTCTTGTAGTATTTGCCGTAATAGCCCTTGCCGTTCATATTGACCTTATTGAGTACACAGCCTATTATCTTGCAGCCCGTGCGCTCGAGCTGTTCTTTCATCTTGCGTGCGAAACGATAGCTTATCATTCCGCAGCCTATTACAAGAATACCTCCGTCGCACGATTTTGAAACTACTGCCGCGTCTATTACAGATCCTATAGGCGGTGTGTCTATGAGGATAATGTCATACAGCCCCCTGAGGCCTTCTATCATCGAAGTGAATTTCGAGTTTCCCAGCAACTCACTGGGGTTCGGCGGAACAGGTCCCGCAAAAATCAGGCTGAGATCCGGAAGATCACTCTCACAGACAATTTCGTCATAGCTTACCTGACCTACCAGATAATTTGTGAGGCCGCACAGTACGCTGCCATCCATGACTTTTCTTACGCGACCTCTCATTACCGATTTTCGAAGATCCGCATCGATAAGCAGTGTCTTCATTCCATTCTCCGCGTATGTCTTTGCAAGTTCATAAGCGACTGTGCTCTTGCCGTCATTCGGTGCGCAGCTTGTCAGGAAAATAACTTTAAGGTTCTCTCCTGAAAACTCTATATTAGTTCTGAGTGTCTTGTATGCTTCTTTACTCTTAAAATCGATATCATTGTGCTTTAGAAGAATCTTCTGCATCAAAGGACTCCATTCTCTTTATGCTGTCCATCATTTTTTCTCAGCTTTTGTTTTTCCTTTAGATCTGCCCTCTCGAGGGTTTTCTTCCATAACAGGTATGGAGGCAAGTGTGCTGAGTTCGAGATACTTCTCGATGTCATCACTTGTTTTGATGGTGTCGTCAGTTATATACCGGATTATGATGATCATGGAGCTCAGCAGTATACCAATGAGCGCCGCGATCGCTGTATATTTTGGAACTGATGGCTCAGATGGATCTGTCGGCAGGTTTGCCTCGTCAACTACATTTACGGCCTCTATGTCCATGACCTTCTGAATATGTTTTGCCGCCGCATCGCGCACTGCGTTTGCAAGGTTCTGCGCCATCTGCGGGTCAGGATCCTTTACTGTAATGGAAATGATCCTCGTGTCTGTCGTGTTCTCTACGGTTATTCTGTTCTCCATGTCCTCGTATTTCTCGTCAAGGCCATATTGGCTGATTATGTCTTCGAGTACTGTCCTGCTGGTGACGAGTTCTTCATAATCCTTTGTGAGCGAGCTTGCCAGCTGCGTGTCGCTGTATGTCACGGTGTCGCTGTTGGCGCTCCTGTTGAGAATGTATATCTTGGTCGTCGATTCGTACTGCGGTGTTATTATGAAGAAGCTGACGGCAAAGCCTATGGCCGCGCATGCTATCGCGCATAGTAAGATGATCCACATTCTGTGCCAGAGTACGGCGAACACTTCGCCAAGGTCAATTTCAATTTCATCGTCATCGATGTTCCTTGAATTATTGCTGTCCGTTGCCTGCATCAATACGTGATTCCTTCCCTGTATTATCTGTTATCAGCGCGTCAGCGCTTTGTATGCCAGTAATTCTTCGTATGCACGTCCGAACAGTATGGAGTCTGCATACTCTCTGTCACACTTTTTGTAGATCAGTTTTGCACATTTTCTGATCTCCGGCGTTCTTTCCCTTGCCCCGTGTGAGTCAGTGCCAATGAAGTCTATAAGCCTGTTCCTCAAAAGGCCTGCCGTGAAACGTTTGGCCGCAGCACCCGCTGCTCCTGTTATGCTGGAAGCATTTACCTGTACTTCCACACCCATATTCTTCAGATCAAAGGCTGCGTCATCATCCCTTACAATGCACTCATAGCGCTCTATGTGAGCCAGGATAGGCGTATATCCGCTGCTGAGTATTCCATCCATCGCATTGCGGATAACGATGTAATTCTCCATTGGGGAGAACTCTATCAGTACGTGGCCTCCGTCAGGCATTGTCGCGACCTGTCCGTTCCTGAGTGCTTCGCTCAGGTCTGAAAAGTAATAAATCTCTTCCCCGGCGTGCAGCTTTACGTTCAGTCCGATTTCTTTCTCAAGTTCGCTTATCTGCTCAAGTTTCTCCGATATTCCGGCTGTCGATATGTTCCTGTGATCCCGCTTGTAATGCGGCGTCGCTATCATATCGCTTATTCCTTCATCTGAGGCTATTGTCAGCATCTTGAGTGTCTCTTGCATGCTGCGCGATCCGTCATCGACTCCCGGAATAATGTGGCAATGCGTATCAATTATGCTATGCGGCGCATCTCTACCAAACATTATGTGGCCCTTTGTCCTTTGTATCGTGTACTGAACTGAAAACATATTATACCGCATTTTCAGCAAGGTGTATACCGATTATGTATGATGAGGTGCAAATTGTGATGTGCGGGGTATGGACGTGGTGGTGGGCTTGCTTCAGCTGCAGTTGCCGGACGCGCTTCTTTACCCGCGAATTCTTGTATTCTCCCTGCCAAGAGCTTTATCTGTCTATACTTCTGTTGTCATACCTGTGAGCATATGTTAATCTATGAGAACAGCAGACGTTCTGTCTGCTGATCATATCAGTTTCTTTCTATTCTTATTTTCATTCGGACATCCCGAACAAATCACTCTAAGCAATTGAAACAAAATGACAAGTCCAATATAATTAAGGAGGAACAGGCGCGTGGATGACATTACGAAGCGCAGCAGGTTTTATCAGTCGGGGCTTGACGCAATGCTCCTTGGCAGGGGCGAGTACTATTCGGAAATACCGGATCTATACGAGATTTTCATA
>JAAZDA010000227.1 GCA_012512995.1 Clostridiales bacterium
GTGCCACATAGTCCATCATCACTGATAATATCAGCATGCATCTGAGCGACCTGAAAAGGAATCTCCTTCCGATTACCTTTCTGCATAAAAGAGCGAGCGGAATGTTGAGCAGCAGTGACATCCAGCCAAGGGGAAAACCTGTGAGGCGATATATTATCATTGCGACACCGGTCACCCCGGTCATGGGCACGTTCAGGCTCACGGCAAAGTTCACCGCGCCGATAGCAGCCAGAAAACTGCCTGCGATCTCGCCGGCCATTATCTTCCATTCACGTTTCCAGTTTATTTTCCTGTTAATTGCCTGTATTGTTTTCTTCATATTATTTCAGCAGTTCACCCATAAGGAGTCTGTAAACTTCCTCATTCTTCATGAGCCATCTGTCAGCCATTCTCTTCGCCATATCTTCAGTCGGCACGCTCATTTTGAGTCCGATTATCGGTGAACGATTCTCGTTCACTTCCATATCTACTTCATATTCGCCGGTCGTCTTCTTATAATAACGCGCTGTGGTCTCGCCCTCTGCGCGAAGCTCCATGCCGTTTGTCTTAAGATAATCATCGCAGTCATTCCTGATATCCTGATTCAGCTCATTCACAAAGAAATTCAGGGTATCCTCGCCAGACTTGGTAATCCTGAGCATAGTGCGACTGCCCATCGTCTCCATCGAAATGAGATCACTCTCATCAAGCTCTGAAATGGACTGCTGCACCGAAATGTAATTATTCGTAAGATTCTGCGTGAGCAGGAAATCAGAGATCGTCGAGTTCGAAATCGGCTCATCGATCCTGTCCAGCATATATAAAATTATCAGTTTGTAATCTGTAATTGGCGACTTCAAAACAGCATCTCCCCTTATAAGATTTCCAGTGTGTTTTCCGGTGTAATACATTCCTCAACAGCCTTGGATACGGCTTCGGCGCATCTCTTATCAAATGGTTCAGGGAGAATAAAGTCTTCATCCAGCCTGTCATCCGGCACGAGTGATGCAAGTGCCTTAGCCGCTGCGAGCTTCATATCCTCTGTAATCTGCCTTGCGTGTCCCTCGAGCGCTCCTTTGAATATTCCGGGGAAAACAAGTACGTTATTTACCTGGTTGGGGAAGTCGCTCCTACCGGTTCCGATCACGCGTGCGCCGCCCGCCTTTGCCTCATCGGGATATATTTCAGGAACAGGGTTCGCCATTGCAAAAATGATAGCATCGCTGTTCATTGTCTGCACCATTTGTTTTGTCACGACGCCCGGCGCTGAAACTCCGATGAAAATATCCGCCCCGACAAGTGCGTCAGCGAGTGATCCGGACTTGTCCTCAAGGTTAGTCACTTCAAGCATCTCTTTCTTGATCCAGTTGAGTCGCTCAGACTTGCTGGAAATTATACCTTTTGAATCGCAGAGCGTCAGCGTCCTGAAGCCGTATGACAGGAGAAGCTTTGATATTGCGATTCCTGCGGCTCCTGATCCGTTTACAACAATCCTGCAGTCTTCTTTCTTCTTGCAGGTGAGCTTCAGCGCATTAATGATTCCCGCGAGAACTATGATCGCAGTGCCGTGCTGATCGTCATGAAATACCGGAATATTCATTGTCTCTCTGAGCCTGCGTTCCACTTCAAAACATCTCGGTGCGCTGATATCTTCGAGGTTGATGCCGCCGAATGTAGGCTCCAGCATCTGGACTGTCTTTACGATTTCATCCACATCCTGTGTCGCTATACAGATAGGGAAAGCATTAACTCCGCCGAACTCCTTGAAGAGCACCGCTTTTCCCTCCATTACTGGCATTGCCGCGTCGGGTCCGATATTGCCGAGTCCCAGGACTGCTGATCCATCAGATACGACTGCGATCGTGTTCTGTTTGATCGTATATTTATAGGCCGCGCTCTTGTCATTCGCGATGACCTTGCAGGGTTCAGCTACGCCCGGCGTATAAGCGAGCGCCAGATCCTCTCTTGTTTTGACAGGTACCTTTGAATCAGTAGATATCTTGCCTTTCCATTCCCTGTGAAGTTCCAGTGCTTTTTCTGCTTTAGTCATTTTTCAAAACTCCCATCATATTTTTTTGTAAAAACATATCAGTCTTTGCGCTTCTTGTCCCGTGGAGACAACTCCTCGGGCTTAGTATACTTGCTCTCTCCGGTGAGTCTGGCCATGCGCTTTCTCACATCGGCTTCGTGTCCGTTCTCCGATGGATTGTAGAGATTGGCTCCACTCACTTCATCCGGCAGATACTGCTGTCCCGAATAGTGCTCTGTATACAGGTGCGCATATTCGTAACCGATGCCCCGGCCCAGTTTTTGCGAGGACTTATAATGTGCATCCTGCAAGTACGGTGGGATCGGCAGCGAGCCTGTCTTTTCCACAAGTGCCATCGCATCAAATATTGAGTTGACAGCGGTGTTGCTCTTCGGAGCCGTCGCAACATATTCAGCGGCCTGGGCGAGCACTATCTGTGATTCCGGCATTCCGAGTCTCTCGCAGGCAAGCGAACAATTCGTCGCAACTACAATTGCGTTCGGATCCGCGTTTCCTACATCCTCGGCTGCACAGATCATTATACGTCTCGCAATAAACTCAGGTTCTTCTCCTGCGCTCAGCATCCGTGCCAGATAATAGACCGCAGCGTCAGGATCAGACCCTCTCATGCTTTTTATAAAAGCCGAAATTGTATCGTAGTGATTATCCCCGTTTTTATCGTATCTTGCAACACGCTTCTGAATACAATTTCTTGCAACTTCCTGCGTAATGTGTATCTTTCCATCCGATGGATCAGGTTCAGTAGTAAGGACTGCGATCTCAACCGCGTTGAGTGCGTGCCTGGCATCCCCATTCGCGATATCTGCAAGAAAGTCCTCGGCATCCTCATCGATCTCGGCACCGTATGAACCCATGCCCTTTTCCTTGTCGTAGACCGCGCGGTGTACAAGGGTTTTGACATCTTCTGCTGACAGAGGCCTCAGTTCGAAGACTGTTGATCTCGAAATAAGAGCTCCGTTCACCTCAAAATACGGGTTCTCCGTCGTCGCACCGATAAGTGTCACCGTCCCGTCTTCTACGAAAGGGAGCAGATAATCCTGCTGACTCTTGTTGAAGCGGTGTATCTCGTCCACGAACAGTATCGTTTTCTTCTGATACATGGCAAAACGCTCTTTCGCCGCGTTTATCGCCTCTTCCATGTCCTTCTTGCCGGCAGATGTCGCATTGAGCTGCACAAACTGCGCACTCGTCGTGTGCGCTATTACCTGCGCAAGCGTGGTTTTGCCTGTTCCCGGAGGCCCGTAGAAAATGATCGATCCGAGCTTGTCAGCCTTGATTGCGCGGTACAGCAGCTTATCCTTACCTATAATATCCTGCTGACCCACAACCTCTTCGAGCGTCGTCGGGCGCAGCCTTGCTGCAAGCGGCGATTCACTGCTCTTATTCTTTTGTGATGCGTATTCAAATAAGTCCATAATTTATATATGAAGCTTCCTTTTCATCAAAACAAGTGTTCCTGCAACTTGCATTATACCATAGAAAAAGCCGTGGCTCTTTTCGAGTCACGGCTCCTTCGCGTTCCTTACTGATCCGGAGACCAGGTCGGAACATATCGATAAATTGCCAGGCAGGGGCAAATATCAACCAATTTCAGCCTTTAACAGCGCCTGCTACCATGCCCTTTATGATCTGCTTCGAGAAACCGAAGTACAGGATAACAATAGGAAGCATAGTGATCAGCATGCCGGCCATGATCTTCGGATAGTCAGAGGCAAACTGACCCTTGAAGTTGGTCATCGCAAGCGGAACTGTCTGTAATGCCACGTTCTTGGAGCAAAGCACCAATGCGAACGAGAATTCATTCCAGCATGAGAATGTCTGGATGATAGCAACAGTTACAAGCATCGGACGCGTCACCGGCAGGATGATGTTGAACAATGTGTTTGTAAATGTGCTTCCGTCTATGGCTGCCGCTTCCTCAAGTTCCACAGGAACCGACTTGATAAACGATTCTATCAGGAATACCGCTATTGGCAGACCAAACGCCACGTATGGAATTATCAGTGTGAACCATTTGTTAGCCAATCCGAAATCATTGAAAACAATATAAATAGGAACCAGCAGTGAATGTACCGGGATAAGCATGCCCATAAGGAAAAGGACATAGATCACACGGTTCATCTTGAACTCTATTCTTGCAAGAAGATAGCCTATGATAAAGCCAAAAAGCAGAATAAAGAGCAATGAAAGAACTGTAGTTCTTGTTGAATTTATCATTGAAGCACCGATATGGTAGTCTTTGTTCGAAAGGACTTTTACATAGTTAGACCATGTCGGTTCCGTCGGCAATCCGATGATATCCGCATTGAACTGTCTCTTGAGCTTCAATGACGAATAGAACATCCATACAAGCGGGAAAATGCAGGACAGTGAGAACAATATCATAACTGCATTTATAACAACCGCTGCTACTCCTGTTCCAAAACGCTGTCCAGGGGTCCTTGCGCTCTTGACCTTAGTCATGACGATCTTATCATTCTTCTTAGCCATTTATTCCACCCCCTTATCTCTCATAATGAAGTTGACGAGCCACTGAGAGAATCCTATGACTACAAGGGATACAACAAATATAGCTACAGAAATGCAGGCGCCATAGCCGAGGTTCTGATTCTTGAAGGATACAATGTATCCGTACAAGGCCATAACCATTGTGGATGTGCCCGGTCCACCTGTTCCTTTCGTCATCGAATAAATGTGGTCGAATACCTTCATGTTTCCTGAAACGCAGAGGGTAATGCAAACAAGGAGACTGTTCTTGATAAGCGGAAGTGTTATATACACGGCTCTCTGCCATGCATTGGCGCCATCGAGTTCAGCGACCTCGAATATTTCCGTATCAACTGCTGCGATTGCCGCCAGCAGAATAACCATATAGTAACCAATGAACTGCCATACAAGAGGAATTGAAACGAGCTGAAGAACAATGTTCTTGTTGCTCATCCAGTTCTGCTGAAGTTCTTCATGTCCTATGGCTCCGAGGAACCAGTTGAGAATACCTCTTCTCTGATCGTAAACCATCTTCCAGATCATACCTATGTAAACAGCCGATATCGTGCTCGGGAAGAAACCAAAAGTACGATGTATGCCCTTAAGTTTGCAGAGGTTTGAGTTGACCAGAAGAACGTTGATGAAAGCAATTCCTATCTGACCTACTATACAAACTATAACAATGAAAATATTATGCTGGAAAGCCTGCCAGAATACGTTGTCGTGTATCAGCTGTACATAGTTGTCAATGCCGATGAACGTCTTCTGCGGACCGCCCTTCCACTGGAAGAAACTGTACGCCAGTGCAACAACCAGTGGTACAAAAACAGAAAAGATGTACCAGATAAGCGGAATGAGCAAGAATCCCCAGACCACTCGCATTTTCGGTTTTATTGCATTTAACATAAGTGTGCCCCCTTTTCTTTGTTGATGTTGATACTCTCAATTACATGCCTGGACTTTATGTTTCTGTAAAAATGAAGGATCCCAGTCCCTTTTGAGGATCGGGATCCTTCGTCACTTACATTAAACTTAAGTTCGGAAGAAATTCTCCGGATTACTTATTTAGATAGTTTTCTTCGTAGGAAGCCTGTACATCAGCTGCCATATCTTCAGGTGTCATATCGCCTGACATAACTGACTGGAGATCTGTGTTGCAAACGCTCCATACTGCAGGATCGATGTAAGAATCATAGATTTCGCAGGGAGTTGTATCAACATATGACCAGTTGTAGAAGTCCTGTGTGACCTGATCGAACTTTGAAAGGTCGACGTTATCAACTGTTGTAAGTCCGCTGAGTGCATAGTTTGAAGCAACATAGTTAGAGAACTCAGGTCCTGTTACATATTCAATGAAGTCGATGCAAGCTGCAAGTTTGTCAGGATCATCAGCAACCTTGGAATTGATAGCCATGCCATAGCCAAGACCGATGTTCTGTCCGTTTGCATCTTCTGTTGCATCTGCAGGCTGAGGGAGAAC
>JAAZDA010000228.1 GCA_012512995.1 Clostridiales bacterium
AGGGATGCTGAGGGAAGCATTCCTATAGAACCTGTTATCATGCTGGCTTCATCAGACAGAATGTCACCGAACATATTCTCTGTCAATATCACGTCGAACTGTTCAGGATCACGCACGAGCTGCATGGCGCAGTTGTCGACAAGCATGTTATCGAGGCTTACTTCCGGATATTCTTCTGAGACTTCTTTTGTTATCTTTCTCCAGAGTCTTGACGTATCAAGGACATTCGCCTTATCTACAGAAGTGACTTTCTTTCTGCGCTTCATCGCGACATCAAAAGCAGTTCTTGCAATGCGGCGGATCTCGTTTTCATTGTATACATCTGTATCTGTCGCAGTGAGTATACCGTTTACTTCTTCGGTGTGGCGTGCTCCGAAATACAGACCGCCTGTCAGTTCTCTGACCATTATAAGATCGAACTTTCTCGGCTCGCCATTCTTCTCTGCGAGCGGGCACGACTCAGAAAGTTCACTGTAAAGGTATGCGGGACGAAGATTCGCGTAAAGGCCCAGTGCCTTTCGGATCTTCAACAGACCTGCTTCGGGCCTCTTCTCAGGTGGAAGCTTATACCAGGGCGATGTTGTCGTATTTCCGCCGATGGATCCCTGAAGGACAGCATCACACTTTCTGGCGGTATCAATTGCCTCATCCGTGAGTGGTACACCATATTTATCTATAGAGCAACCGCCCATAAGAACATCCTGGTAAACAGCGCTGTTCCCTGATCCGGCAAGTACAGTGTCGAGGACTTTTGAGGCCTCTGCAACTATCTCCGGACCTATACCGTCACCACTTATTCTACAGATCTTAATAGTCATATGATTTCCTTTCGATGCTCTTATGTTTTTAAAAAGGGAGGCTTTTCAGCCTCCCTGATATTCAGGATCTTCGGATACTATTTTTTGACCTTATCCTTCTTGTCTTCAACGGCAGGTGTGTCAGCGGCCTTTACTGCATCCTCAGGCTTCTCAATCTGAACGATGGCAGCTTTCTGCATGGGAATGCGGCAATTCTTGTTGCTGCCGAATTCCACAATAACTGTATCATCATTGATGTCGATAACCTGACCATAAAAACCCGAACTTGTAAGTACGCTGTCACCGATCTCAAGGCTTGACAGAAGCGCATCTTTCTGTTTCTGTTCCTTTTTCTGAGGACGGATAAGGAAGAAATAGAAGAAAGCGACAATAATGACGATATAGATGATAGAGATCATCCCCATACTTCCGCTTCCGGAAGATGTAGAAGATGAAGCAGTAAGCATTAGTCCTAAATTCATAATGTGTTACCTGACCTTTCATATGTTATGTTAATTTTTTGTCGATGCCAATATAATACAACAACCATGCGGTTGTTTACAAGAACAAGTTCTATGTTGCATCGTAATCAGCATCTCTTAGTTCTTTGAGTTTGTTTTTCCTGAATTCGGCAAAACATCCTCTGTCGAGGGCTTCTCTTATCTGTCGCATGAGATCATTGTAGAAATAAAGATTGTGCATCACGCAGAACCTCAATCCAAGAGCCTCGTCCGCCTTTAGAAGATGCCGGATATAGCCTCTTGAATACCCTTCCCTGCAGACAGGACATCCGCAGCCTTCTTCAATCGGTCTTGTATCAGTCTCGTACTTTGCATTCCTTATATGAAGTGTTCCGTGATTGGTATAAAGATTTCCGTGGCGTCCGTTCCTGCTCGGATACACACAATCGAAGAAATCTATGCCTCTGTACACACCCTCAATTATGTTCTCAGGTGTGCCTACACCCATAAGATATGTGGGTTTGTTCTGCGGAAGGAAAGGCGTTGTGTCCTCAATTACAGAGTACATTTCCTCCGCACTCTCACCAACAGCAAGTCCTCCGATAGCGTAACCGTCGAGGTCCAGATCAGCTATTTCTTTGGCCTGCTCAATTCTTATATCATGGAATATGGCGCCCTGATTGATGCCAAAAAGCAGCTGATCCTTATTTATTGTCCCTTCAAGACCATTCAGGCGCTTCATTTCTTCCTTGCATCGGATCAGCCATCTTGTGGTGCGCGCGACAGACTTTTCGACATATTCGCGTTCCGAAAGAGCGTTAGGGCACTCATCGAAAGCCATAGCAATGGTAGACCCGAGATTGGACTGGATCTGCATGCTCTGTTCAGGCCCGATAAAAAGCTTTCTTCCGTCAATATGAGAATTGAAATAGACGCCCTCTTCCTTGATCTTGCGAAGATCCGCCAGAGAAAACACCTGAAATCCGCCGGAGTCAGTGAGAATGGGATGGCTCCAGTGAGGCATTTTGTGAAGACCGCCCAGTTTATTAACTACTTCATCTCCGGGACGGACATGAAGGTGATATGTATTGCATAACATTACCTGGGTCTTTATCGATTCAAGGTCGCGAGCCGAGAGGCCGCCCTTAATTGCCGCACATGTGGCGACATTCATGAAAACAGGAGTTTCGATAACGCCGTGCACTGTTGTAAATCTGCCGCGGTTTGCCTGTCCTTCCGTCTTTATCAGTTCATATTCAGCCATTGGAACCTCATATCCTAATTTTATAGTATTTTTTTGTAGAACTTAAGAATGTTGTCCGATTTTGCGCTCATGCCAGTCATCATTGAGTCAAGTATTGTCAGCGCGCACATGCATTCGACAACAACCACAGCTCTGGGAACTATGACAGGGTCATGTCTGCCCTTTATGGTCAGCTTCCTCTCCTGCCAGACCTCATCGACGGTATCCTGCTCCTGAAAGATTGACGGAGTCGGTTTTATTGAGCATCCGATAACTATGTCGTTTCCGTCTGAAATACCTCCGAGTATTCCGCCGCAGTGATTTGTCTTTGTGGTGACAACGCCGTCTTCATTGATCATAAAAGGATCATTATTTACAGAGCCTTTTGCGGTCTCGACAAGACTTCCGTCTCCGATGGAAACGTCTTTGACCGCACCGATCGACATAAGTGCCATAGCGAGCCTTGCATCAAGCTTGTCGAAGACCGGATCGCCGATCCCTGCCGGGAGACCTTTGATCACGCATTCTATGGATCCGCCGGTAGAATCCTTCTCTGCCATACATTTGCTTATGAATTCGACTGCCTGTTTATCGGCATTCGCGTCAGGCATCGCTGTCTGCGTAGTATAAATGAGCTGCCTGTCAAAACAAGCGCGGTCGATCTGTATCGGACCTATCGAGCGCGTATACGCCACTATATCCACGCCCATGATGCCGAGAAATTTCTGTGCGATCGCGCCTGCAGCAACTCTCGCAGCAGTCTCACGTCCAGATGACCTGCCGCCTCCTCTGTAATCGCGAATGCCATATTTCTCATAGAAGCCGAAATCAGCGTGCCCCGGTCTGAAGCATTCCTTCAGGTCATCATAATCAGATGAGTGAGCCGAAGTGTTGCGGATAAGAAGTGAAATAGGAGTGCCCGTTGTTTTGCCGTCGAAGATGCCGGACAGGATCTCGACCTTATCGTCTTCTTTTCTGGGTGTTGATATACTGCTGCGCCCGGGTCTTCTTCTGTCAAGGAACTTCTGTATATCCTGTTCGCAGAGTTCCATGCCTGCAGGAAAACCGTCAAGAACAGCTCCGACAGCGGGGCCATGGGATTCACCCCAGGTAGTTACATTCAATATTCTGCCAAATGAAGAACCTGCCATGTATTCCTCCAATAATTCTATATCTGATCACCTGTGAGTTTGTGGAAAATGATACAGTTCGGTTTATCGACTTTCATCTCGCGTCCGTTCATCACTATAAGACCGTCATCCATATCGACGCTGAAGAAAGTCAGCGTATTTGACTCATGGTTAAGTGAGACAAGATGTTTGTTGTCAGGGAAGAGCGCCACA
Source organism: Clostridiales bacterium (assembly GCA_012512995.1). Taxonomy (GTDB): domain Bacteria; phylum Bacillota; class Clostridia; order Lachnospirales; family Lachnospiraceae; genus CAG-791. Next base: position 3,845 of record JAAZDA010000228.1, read on the forward strand.
TCTTTGGGATAATCTCCGCTGATCGGAAGGCATAGAACGAACTCGAGTTTCCCTGTACTATGGTCGATCCTGTATATTATGACACTGTTATCTCCGGCGTTTGAACTGACAAGGTATTTGAAATCCTCGGAGAAGTTAAGGGCACTTGCAGCTGAATTTATGGCATGATAGTCCTTCAGAGTTGATATGCTCTGTACCTTTTCGAACTCGGGTTCATCATCAACAAGATTATATGAATAAACATCAATAGTATTCTTGAGTTCATGTACTATGTAGGCGAATCGACCTTCCCTGGAAAACTTTATATGTCTTGGAGCAGATTCCTGTTCACTGTGTATCGTGTCGACCTGACGGATCTTGCCATGTGTCGCATCAAAAGAGTAGATACATGTTTTGTCCATTCCAAGATCGCAGGCACACAGGAACTTATTATCTCTTGTCATCTTGACGCACTGGACATGTGGACGGTAATTGCGCTCGGCGATGCTGCCGAGTCCCTTGTGATAGACTTCGTCCGTAATGGCTCCGACACCGCCGTCATCGCGTATCTTCAGAACTGTTATCTTACCGTCGTGGTATCCGGATACAAAAAGCCACTTGTCCGTATAATCCGTGGAAAGGTATGACCCTCGCATTCCGTTTATCGAAGCGCGGTTTATGACCTCGAGATCTCCGCCCTTGATGATGCGGTATGACTCCACACCGAAATCAGTTATAGAATAGAGATACTTCTGATCATGCGAAATAGTAAGGTAGGAGGAATTCGTTATATCAACCTGATCCTTCTCTATAAGTCGACCATCTTTTACATCCACATCATAGATCCTTATTCCGAACGTGTCCTTTTGCTCTGTTGTATAGCTTGAAACATAAGCTACATACTTCTTCATTTCTGACATTGCGCCGCACTTTCTCCAGTTTTATATACAGCTTTACCGATTACCTAATGATGCCACGAATCGGCAAAAAAAAACAGATGCATTCTAAATGAGTTTCTATTACAATGAGTGCAATGCGTTCAGATATCGCATAATAAACAAGCATAACATATGGAGGGAAAGAGTGAGTTGGAGAATAAGGAACTGATCAGGTTGGAACACGTTTCCAAATCATTTGACGGGCAGGTCGTACTTGATGACCTGAATCTTGTGATTCACGAGAACGAATTCGTGACACTGCTTGGTCCCAGCGGGTGCGGCAAAACTACCACACTTCGCATTATCGGCGGTTTTGAGACACCTGATAGCGGGAAAGTAATATTTGATGGTAAAGATATCACTTCTGCAGCCCCTGACAAGAGGCCGCTCAATACTGTATTTCAGAAATATGCATTATTCACGCATATGGATGTCGCTGATAATATTGCTTTTGGTCTTAGGATATCCGGGAAATCCAAATCATATATTGCAGACAAAATAAGTTATGCCCTGAAGCTTGTAAACCTCGAAGGTTTTGAGCATCGATCAGTCAATTCTCTGAGCGGCGGTCAGCAGCAGCGTATCGCCATGGCAAGAGCCATAGTTAATGAACCGCGGGTACTTCTCCTTGATGAGCCGCTGGGTGCGCTTGATCTTAAGCTCCGTCAGGATATGCAGTATGAACTCATACGTCTCAAGAACGAGCTCGGTATAACCTTTATATATGTAACACATGATCAGGAAGAAGCCCTCACCATGTCTGACACTATAGTCGTCATGAACCAGGGCTATATTCAGCAGACAGGCAGTCCCGAGAAAATCTACAATGAGCCTGAAAACGCATTTGTTGCCGACTTCATCGGAGACAGTAATATAATCGATTCAATAATGGTCAGGGATAAACTCGTCTCTATTCTGGGCCATGAATTCACATGCGTTGATACTGGGTTCGGCAACAATAAGCACGTCGACGTAGTAATTCGTCCCGAGGATGTCGAACTGTCAGAAGCGCGTCCGGATACCCTCTGCGGGGAAGTCACAGATGTGATCTTCAAGGGCGTTCATTATGAGATGTTCGTGATGGCAAATGGCTTTGAATGGCTGGTCCATTCCACAAAAATGTTCCCGGAAGGAGCCAAAGTCTCAATCGGCGTAGATCCTTTCAATATTCAGATCATGAACAAACCTGCTTCTGAGGATGAGGAGGCTGCGACGGAAAATGATCAGAACTAAGAAAATACGCAATCTATTTGCCGCGCCATACCTCAGCTGGGCGATCATATTCATAATCGTTCCGCTTGTCATGGTAATCTGGTATGGCTTTACCGACAGCGACGGAGCGCTTACTTTTGCAAATATAGCTTCAATAGCCAGGCCTGAGTTCATGAAATCTCTTGGCCTCTCTCTTCTGCTGTCCCTGATAAGCACTATGCTTTGTCTCATCATTGCATATCCGCTGTGTATGATCCTCACAGAAAAGAAGGCAGGAAAGGCCGGCGTTGTAATACTGCTCTTTATCCTTCCGATGTGGATGAATACGCTTCTTCGCACAATGGCATGGCAGACCATTCTTGAGAAAACAGGTATTCTCAATACTTTTCTAAATTTCATCCATCTGCCTTCTATATATATCATCAACAAGCCACAGGCGATCATCATAGGCATGGTCTATAATTTCCTGCCATACATGGTGCTGCCGCTTTACACAGCGCTCTCAAGGATAGACGACAGTGTAATAAATGCAGCAAGAGACCTCGGGGCAAACAAATTTCAGACATTTCTTCACGTCACTCTTCCGCTCTCCATACCAGGAATAATAAGCGGAATAACGATGGTTTTCATACCTGCTCTCACGACATTTGTTTTGAGTCAGATGCTGGGCGGCAACAAGATACTGCTCATAGGTAATATCATCGAGCAGGAATTCACTCAGGCTTATGACTGGCACCTTGGCAGCGGACTTTCGATCATATTGATGGTATTCATTATAATAAATATGGTCGTCGAGGCCGCCTTTGACAAGAGTGATGAGCAGTGAGCGACTTATGAAAGGAATGCTGACAAAATGAGCAAGTTTCTTAAAAAGATATACGTAGTACTTATTGTCATCTTCATGTATGCGCCTATAGCTGTAATGATCGTGCAGTCTTTCAATCAGAGCAAATCGCGCGGTCACTGGACGGGATTCACACTCGAATGGTACATCTCGCTCTTTTCAGATGAGTCCATCATGGCGGCGCTCAGAAATACCCTTACGATCGCGCTTCTTTCATCTCTTATAGCGACGGCCATCAGTCTCCTGGCCTGCCTTGCAATAAGACAGATGACAAAACATACGCGTGCCGTCGTTATGGGAATAACAAACATACCGATGCTGAACGCTGATATTGTGACAGGTATTTCAATGATGCTGCTGTTCTTAAGCCTTGGCATCAAATTCGGATATGGGTCAATACTGATTGCCCATATTACTTTCAATATTCCCTACGTAATACTTAACAT
>JAAZDA010000229.1 GCA_012512995.1 Clostridiales bacterium
GTATGGACCTTCCACATACGCAAGGATGTAAAGTGGGTCGACAAAGACGGCAAGGATTATGCCGATGTTACAGCCAGGGACTGGATCGCTTCCGCACAGTATGTAAATGACGCGGCGAACGAATCAGGAACACAGTATATGTATTCAACAGGAGCCGTGGTTCATAATGCACAGGCTTACTATGATTACACAGCATATATGATCGCCTCAGAAAATGGCACAAAGACGACGGATGAAGACGGGAATGAACTCGAGCCCGTCGATGAAGTCGATGTGAACAGTATCGGCGTCACAGCGCCTGACGATTACACACTTGTCTATACGCTTGATCAGCCGTGTTCTTTCTTCCTCAGTGTACTTACATATGCTTCATATCTTCCGGTAAACGCACAGTTCCTTGAACAGTGCGGTGATCAATTCGGACTTGATAATGACAACCTGCTGTACTGCGGCGCTTACATCCTCAGCACATATTCACCGCAGGAGGAGCATGTTCTTACAAAGAACGAATCATATTGGGACAAAGACAATGTAAAGATCGGAACTCTGCAGAGCACATATAATGCAGAAGCTGATTCAGTCGGTGCCAGCATGTATAAGGCCGGTGATATCGATGCGGTCTCCATCACTTCTGATCTTCTTGATTCATGGCTCAATGATGACTCAACAAAGGATCTTGTTCATGGAACAAGACCTAATAACTCTTACAGCTATTTCTACAGCTTCAACTTTGATCCTGAATTTGATGCAGAGTATGAGCCTGATAACTGGAAGATAGCAGTCAATAATGAGAATTTCCGTCTTGCACTTACAAGCGCTATGGATAGAGTCAAGGCTATTACAGTAAATGAACCTTATAATCCTGAAGGAGTGATTAACAATACTGTAACTCCTACAGCTTTCTGCAGCGCAGGCGGCAAGGATTATACACAGTATGACGCACTCAAGTCATACACAGATGGCGATAGTTTTGACGCAGACAAGGCTGTAGAGTACCGCGATGCAGCCAGGAAGGAACTTGAGGCAGCAGGCTGCACATTCCCTGTAAAGGTTCTTATGCCTTACAATCCGTCAACAACTAACTGGGATAAAGAATGCCAGGTGCTCGAGCAGCAGATGGAAGGTGTGCTCGGCAGCGATTTCATTGACATAATTGTCGAGGCAGGACCTGAGACAGGATTCCTTTCATCAGTCAGAAGAAGCGGATGCTATGCATTCATGAAGTGTAACTGGGGTGCTGATTACGCTGATCCTGAAACATGGACAGAGCCTTTCACAGCTGATAACAATTATGGCTTCTGGGATCTTTCAGAGGATGAGAACACGAGCGCTCTGTACAAGGAGTATCAGGCAAAAGTCGACGAGGCATCAGCAATTTATGATGATGACGAAGCACGTTACACAGCATTTTCTGAAGCTGAGGCAATCCTCATTGAGAATGCGATCATTGTTCCTTTCAGCATCTCAAGCAATGGATACGAAGTATCAAAACTTAACAGCCTTGAGGGTGAATATGCTCCTTACGGCATGACTCTCATGAAGTACAAGTTCATGTCAGTACATGATACTTCGATGAGCATGGATGACTGGAATACAGCTCTTGATAAATGGAAGAGCGAGAGAGAAAAGGCAATTGCCAAATAGTCAGTCCAATTTTCTTGAAATTGACTGTTCACAAGACGGAATAGTATGCAATAATGTAACTCAAGTCCCGGCGGTTTGAGACCGCCGGGATTTTATAAATGGCGGCACTGCATCGCGGTGATGAATAACAGCAGTAAAAGCTGGTTGCAGTCACAAATGCGGGCAGTTATAGAGAAATGTAATAACAGCAGCAAACGGCTGACGGAAATCAGGTCAATCAATTGCAGTAAAGGACAGGACACAGTGACAAAGTACATTTCAAAACGAATCCTTCATTCTCTGATCACATTATGTATAGTGATCGTCATAGTTCTGGCGCTGTTGCGACAGATGCCGATCGAGGGCTATTTCAATAACTTTGATAAGATGTCGCAGACACAGATCAACGTCACACTCAAGCAACTTGGACTCAAGGATCCACTGCCGGTGCAGGTCGGTCGATATTTTGTACAGCTTCTGCATGGTGATTTCGGAACGTCGATAAAGTATCGCGCGGGATACTCGAACGCAAAGATAATCGCGCAGAAGGCACCGCTATCCATAGAAATCGGACTCATTTCACTTGCAATTGCTCTTATATTAGGACTTCCGCTCGGCGCCGCCATGGCCAGGTCAACACGAAGTAAATTCAAGATATGGGATCGTTTTGGCACGGTGCTTATTGTAATTGTTCAGGCAATACCATCTGCTGTTTATTATCTGCTTATTCAACTATACGGAAGTGAGTGGTTCGGTGTATCGATGTTGTTCAGCCGCAGTAATTACGCGACATGGATTCTTCCGATCTTTTCCCTTTCTCTCGGCAATATTGTCTATTATGCCATGTGGCTCCGTCGTTTCATGGTGGATGAAGCAAACAAGGATTACATAAAACTTGCCTGTGCAAAGGGAGTTTCCCAAAAGAAGATCTGGAACCGGCACGTCTTCCGCAACGCAATAGTTCCCCTTGTCCAATACATTCCGAATTCGATTCTGTTCACACTGATGGGCTCCCTGTATGTAGAGAGTCTATATTCCATCCCCGGAATGGGAGGCCTGCTCGTACAGGCAATCAAGATCCAGGACAACACGCTGGTCGAAGCACTGGTCGTGTTGTATTCGATGATTTCAGTCGTGGGACTCCTGCTGGGAGATATTCTGATGGCAATCTTTGATCCTCGCATCAGTTTCACCGGAAAGGAGGGTGCACGCTGATGAATTCGTTTGCTGATCTTGGTTCGTCAAAACTTGAATCCTCCCTTAATGATGAACTTAAGAAACATGTTTCCGCATATGATAAATGCAAGGATCTCCCTGAGGACGAACTTTTCACACCGGCAGAGTTTGACAGTTCTGAAGCTGAAATGGGCGGGTATTCCAATTATTCATACTGGAAGGCCACGCTGAGGGCGTTCCTCCACAATAAGACAGCGGTCTTCTTCCTCACTGTAATAGTTATCGTACTTGCTTTTACATTTATACAGCCGCTGCTTCCTAATCAGCGCAGCGCCAAAACTATTTATAACGATCCTGAGACGGGCATCCAGATAGTCAACAGACAACCTGACAGCGAGTTCTGGTTTGGGACTAACTCCATAGGGCAGGATCTTTGGGCACGCACCTGGGCAGGCACGAGAACATCGCTCGGAATAGGTTTTGCCGTGGCTTGCTGGGAAGCACTTTTCGGGACTGTAATAGGACTTCTCTGGGGCTATGTAAGAAAACTTGATACATTCTTTACAGAGTTTTATAACATCTTCGATAATGTGCCGCAGACACTTGTTCTGATATTGATCTCATACATCATGAAGCCAGGTGTCAACACGATAATCTTTGCACTGTGTCTGACAGGCTGGCTCGGGATGGCGAGGTTCATAAGAAATCAGGTAGTCATCATAAGAGACCGTGATTATAACCTCGCGTCGAGATGCCTCGGCACATCGACAGGCAGGATCATCACGAAGAATCTGCTGCCTTATCTTGTTTCGGTCATAACACTTCGAATGGCTCTTGCAATTCCCGAGGCTATAGGAAACGAAGTATTTGTAACTTACATAGGGATTGGACTTCCGACAGACATGGCATCGCTCGGGAACCTGGTACAGGCAGGGCGCCTTGTGATGAGCCAGCCGGAGCTGCGTTATCAGCTGCTGTTCCCGACGGCAGTGCTCGCGGTGATCACAATATCGCTCTACATTGTCGGCAACTCATTTGCTGACGCTGCTGACCCTAAGAACCACGTGGATTGACAGGAAAGGCAAGTTATGGATTATAACGACATTCAAAAAGGTGAAACCCTTATATCGATCAAAGATCTGACATTTGACTTCACGCTCCGCGGGCAGACACTGCATGCGCTGCGCGGGATATCGCTTGATATTAAAAAAGGTGAGAGTCTTGCGATCGTCGGCGAGTCAGGCTCAGGCAAGAGTGTTTTCGTGAGCAACCTCATGGGCCTGAATGCCCAGAATGGTCATGTGTCAGGAGGCTCCATCATGTACCGCGGTCTTGATCTGACAAAACTCACGACAGAGAAGGACTGGTCTGAGATAAGGGGACGCAGGATCGCCATGATCATGCAGGATCCCATGACCTCTCTGAATCCCCTCAAAACAATTGGATGGCAGATATCTGAGGCAGTCGAACTGCACAGGGGTCTCCATGGGGATGAAGCAAAGAATGCTGTATATGAATTGCTGGCAGATGTTGGTATTTCAGATCCGGCGCGCAGATACAAACAGTATCCTTATGAGTTTTCAGGAGGAATGAGACAGAGAGTAGTAATCGCCATAGCTCTGGCCTGCAAGCCGGAGATCCTTATATGTGATGAGCCGACGACAGCTCTTGATGTGACTATACAGGCGCAGATACTTGGCATTCTTCGAAGACTCCAGGAAAAGTATGAACTGACTTTGATCTATATCACGCACGATCTGGGAGTCGTTGCTGATGTCGCAGACTTTGTTGCTGTCATGTACGCAGGAGATATAGTGGAGGTTGGCAGCTGCAATGAGATCTTTTACGACCCGAAGCATCCATATACATGGGCGCTGCTGTCCAGTCTGCCACAGCTGGGAATCAAGGGCGAACAACTCTATTCCATCGAAGGAACACCTCCAAACCTGTTCTATGAAGTTCACGGAGATGCTTTCGCGGCGCGCAATCCACATCCGCTCAAGATAGATTTTGTAAAGCGCCCGCCGATGTTCGAGGTCACGCCTACACATTTTGCGAGGACATGGCTCCTTGATCCGAGATCGCCCGGGGTGGAGAAACCTGAGCACATTAAGCGACTGAACGAGAAATATAAGGAACTCATGAAGAAGAACGGCGAAAGCGTGTCCGGGCGGGAGCCGGCCAAGACAGCATTGGAAGGAGCCGCTATATGAGCTATGAAGGAAATGCAAGAGAAAAGCTCGTTGAAGTAGATAACATTTCCGTGCAGTTCGGAAAGAAAAGCAGACCGTTCACTGCGGTAGACGGTGTGTCATTTGACATCTACAAAGGTGAGACATTCGGCCTTGTAGGCGAATCGGGATCAGGCAAAACTACCATAGGCCGCGCCATCATCAGGGTGAACCCGATATCTTCAGGCGAAATACGTTTTGCCGGGAAAAGAATATCAGGAAAGCTGTCACCGTCAGAAGACAGGCAGGTAACAAAAGATATCCAGATGATATTCCAGGATCCGATGCGCAGTCTCAATGAGAGAGCCAAGGTCGGTTATATCGTTA
>JAAZDA010000230.1 GCA_012512995.1 Clostridiales bacterium
GATACGGATATTATCTCGGGAAAGGTCTTGCTGTCATAGCAACAATTGTAAATCCGGAGATAATTGTTCTGGGCGGCGGCGTCTCGAAGGCGGGTTCGGTACTGATAGATCTGCTGAAACCTTCATTCGAACAATATGTTTTCCCGGGGGCAAAAGATACGGGATTTGCACTCGCAACACTTGGAAATGATGCCGGCATGTATGGTGCGGCAAAACTGGTCCTTTGATATGGATGATATTTACAGCGTACTGCCTGCGGATCAGATAACAGAGAATGAACCGATGTCGGCGCACTGCTCGTTCAGGACAGGCGGAGCGGCGGATCTGTTCATAAGAGTGAACAGTGCTGATGAACTGAAAGCGGCGCAGAAATGCCTTAAGGATGAGGGAAAACCAATGTTCCTTCTGGGGCGTGGCACAAATATCCTTGTAGGTGACGGCGGATTCAGGGGAGCGGTTGTCACGATGACCGCTGATCACGCAGGAAGTATCTCTGCTGCAGGCGATGACAGACAAGGCTGGATTGATGAGCTTTGTGCAATAAAGGCAGACGGAAACAGGATTTTTGCCGGTGCCGGAGCTACACTCGCTGCCATAGCGGCGAGCGCGCGTGACGCGGCACTGACAGGACTTGAGTTTGCGTCAGGAATCCCCGGTTCAGTGGGTGGCGGACTTGTGATGAACGCCGGAGCCTACGGCGGAGAAATGAAGCAGGTGGTAGTTTCAGCAAAGCTTCTTATGAGTGATGGCAGTACAAAGACGCTTTCCGGTGATGAAATGAAATTCGGATATCGTATGAGCGTGCTTAAGGATAACGGAGCGGCGGCATTGAGCGCGGTGTTTGAGCTTGAACCTGATGACCCTGAAACGATAACGGATCGCATGAGAACACTGGCAGCAAAGCGCAGAGAGAAGCAGCCACTCGAGTATCCGAGTGCGGGTAGCACATTCAGACGGCCGGAGGGTCATTTTGCCGGAAAACTCATCGAAGAAGCGGGACTCCGCGGCTTTGCAATAGGCAGCGCAGGCGTCTCAGACAAACATTGCGGATTTGTGATAAACAGGGGATCTGCAACATCAGCTGAAATAAGGGCCGTCATAGAAGCCGTGCAGAAGAGAGTTTATGAGAACAGTGGAATAAGGCTTGAGCGTGAAGTTATATTCCTGGGAGAATTCTGAAATATGCAGATAGTTATTGTTACAGGTATGAGCGGTGGTGGTAAAATGACCGCAATCAAAATGCTTGAAGATCAGGGCTATTACTGCGTGGACAATCTGCCGGTGAGACTGATCGACAAGTTCATGGAGCTGATGTCGGCGCCGGGCAGTGAGATAACAAAAGCCTGCATAGGAATCGACGTAAGGTCAGAGCAATCATTTGATTATACGCTCGATGTTTTGCGGACTCTCAAGGAGAAGGGCTACGAGTACCAGATCCTTTTCATGGACGCTTCAGATGAAGTGCTGATAAAGAGGTACAAGGAATCGCGCAGGGCTCATCCGCTTTCACCAAATGGAAGAGTCGAGGATGGAATCGAGAAAGAACGCCGCATCCTTAATGATATCAAGACCAAGGCAAATTATGTAATAGATACATCGAACCTCCTGACAAGAGATCTTAAGGAGGAACTCGTAAAGATATTCCAGGGCAACAAGAAATACAATTCTTTGATGGTGTCTATCCTTTCGTTCGGATTCAAGTATGGAATCCCGACAGATGCGGATCTTGTTTTTGATGTAAGATTCCTGCC
>JAAZDA010000231.1 GCA_012512995.1 Clostridiales bacterium
CATATATACTTGTGCCGGGTTATGGAGCGCAGGGCGGGAAGGCAGAGGATCTGGTCAATTTCTTCAATGAGGACGGACTCGGCGCGATAGTCAATTCCTCACGCGGAATAATTGCGGCATACACAACTGAAAAGTACAGCAGATACGGACAGGAAAGATTCGCTGAGGCAGCAAGGGCTGCAACGCGCGATATGATCGAAGATATCAGAAGTGCGCTGAGCAAAGCCGGATTTTGACAAACTACAGACGAAAGGAAACATCCATGGAAGATTACAGACAGAGTTTTATTGATTTTATGGTTGACTGCGGCGTTTTGAGATTCGGTGAATTCACACTTAAGAGCGGACGCAAATCGCCATTCTTCATGAATGCCGGGTTATATCAGGACGGCTCACAGCTCCTGAGACTAGGGGAGTATTACGCAAGGGCTATCCATTCTGTTTACGGGCTTGACTTTGATGTTCTGTTCGGACCTGCATATAAGGGAATTCCGCTTGCGGTTGCAACTGTCATCGAAATCAGCAGGCTGTATGGAAGAAATATAAAGTATTGCGCTAACCGCAAGGAAATCAAGGATCACGGGGACAAAGGAATACTGCTCGGCAGCAGGCTGCATGACGGAGACAGAGTGGTCATAATAGAGGACGTCACGACATCAGGCGCATCCATGGCTGAGACAGTACCGATACTGAGGCAGCAGGCTGATGTTGATATTGTCGGCCTTATGGTGAGCCTTGACCGTGAAGAAAAGGGAATTGATACAGACAGGAGCGCACTTCAGGATATAAAGGATAAGTACGGATTCCCGGCACATGCTATAGTGACTATGTCTGAAGTGACGGAGTATCTGTACGGCAAAGATATAGATGGCACGGTCCTGATAGACGATAATGTAAAGGCGGCTATTGATACATATTACGCGCAGTATGGAGCACAGAGCTGAGGAAAAGATGGCAGTACATCAGGTAAAGCGCAGGAAACACCTGTTTACAAGTAAAAAGAAATCATTCAGGGCTCTGCTCAGCGATTGTCTGGGCGCTGTGTCATTTGTTTTTTCGCTGATCACGCTTTATAAGACATTCATGAATGAAGGTCAGGCAACGCTTAATTATGGGGCTGCCTTTATGGCGTGCGTGATAATTGCTCTCGCAGGCTTTGTTATGGCAGTACTGTCGCGCAAAGAGCCTGACTGTTATTATTCGTTTTCATATATAGGAATGATCCTTAACGGCTCGGTACTTGTGTTGAGCGCGGTCGTTATATATCTCGGTGCAGTATAAACAACAAAAGAAGGTTTGCAAATGGAGAATACAGATTTTGATGAAAGATACGGCCTTGCTGCCGGCAGGGTAAGTGAGATTGCAGCAGGAGCAGAAACAAAAGAAATGTCTTCGTCTTTTGTGGATTATTTCAGAAGAACAGCAGAATTCCTTGACATGATGACGAAAGAGACGGAATTCATAAAGAACGGCGGACTTATTACCGCCGGAGCAGATGCGCTAAAAATACGTAATCATGCACTTTATAATGACATACTTCCTGAAAACTACGGCAATAGCTTCGCCAATCCGACATATGCGGAATCTGAGCTTGGCTGTGAGTATGGCCCCCTGCTTTCGACACTGTATTATGAGATGCGTTCTGTGATACCGTTCATATATGACAGCCAGGTAATAGAAGACGCTATGGAGCGTGTCCTCACGCGCTATGAGCTTTTCCTGGAGATATACGGTGTGTTTGAGACGGCGGATGAAGGCACGCTGCCGCCTGCATCCGAAATAAAACACAGGATGTATGATTATCTTTCAGATTACATTGAAGATGAGCTCGCATATGATACCCGCGAGAAGCTTATAAGTGACAGGAACCTTGCAGGAATTGTCATCAAAGATGCGGATTTTAAGGACATGAGTTTTCTTTATCGCTACGGCGAATATGTTTCGGATGATGAGACAGGACTTGCAGAGCACCTTTCAGAGCTATCTGAGGAAGAGATAGAAAAGCTGGCTGATACATATACGGAAGGGTATCGCATAGGCTTTAAGGCCGCAGGCAAACCGCTTGATAGAAAGCAGTTCTGCAGTGTTTATTATCATCTCGGATTCGAGAGGATAATGAGAAAGGCGTATTCGAACTTTGCGGGCATGCATCTGAAAGTTGCTGCGCCGCGTGATATTCCTACTGTATTTCGCATGCTAAAATCGTTTTCCATCGGGATTACAGGTGCTGCGGCAAATCCGCAATATCTTTATGACCACCGCGAAGATCTCGCGTTGTTCCTCGATGCGAGGATGGCGGGAAAACGTCTCGAAGCATTGGAAGCAGTTTATGATTCCATGCATGATGAGACAGTTACTTATGCAGGGCCGGCTGTCATGGAGACATTCGGAGAGGATCCGTTCTCACCTGTATCAAAGAAAGAAAACGTACGTTACAATGCTGAGCAGCAGAAGACAGTCGCCGGCATGAACGTTAAGGCAATGCTCCTTTATAACGACGCTGTCGTGGCGAAAGAGCGCAGCTTCACGATCATTTCGTTCCCTGTCCCTTCGATAGCCGACAGCAAAGAACGCTATGATGAGATATTTGATGCTGTCATAGAGATTAACACACTGGATTATCATAAATATCAGAAGATCCAGGCTTGTATCATAGACGCCCTCAATGATTGTGAACGTGTCGAAATAAAGGGCATGAACGGCAGCAGGACAGACATGAATGTCGAGCTGTTCCGCCTTACAGATCCGTCAAAACAAGCTATATTCGAGAACTGCGTCGCTGATGTGAACATTCCGGTCGGTGAAGTTTTCACATCACCGAGACTAAAGGGGACTAATGGCTTACTCCACGTAACAGGCGTTTATCTTGAGGGACTGTATTTCAAGGATCTGTGGCTTAAGTTCGAAGATGGATGTACCGTGGATTACGGTTGCGGAAATTTCGAGGACCTTGCTGAAGGCAGAAAGTTCATTGAGGAGAACATCCTGTTCCATCACGAGAAACTGCCGATCGGAGAATTTGCCATAGGCACTAATACGACTGCTTATGCCTACGCCCGTAAATACGGTTTCAACAGCCGCCTTACAACGCTCATCGGCGAGAAGACAGGACCGCATTTCGCGGTAGGTGATACATGCTACTCTTCGGACGAGGATAACAGTATTTTTAATCCTGACGGAAAAGAAATCGTTGCAAAAGAAAATGAAATAAGCGCACTCAGGAAGACTGATCCAGACAAAGCATATTTCGGATGCCACACTGACATTACATTGCCGTATTCGGAACTTGGGCTTGTCTGTGGAATAAGGAACGACGGGAGCAGAGTCACGATCCTGGAGAACGGACGATTTGTACTGCAGGGGACAGAAGAACTAAATGTACCGCTCGATAAATGATATGATGTAGGTGTCAAAAGTATCTATTTATCTAATGATATACGAATTGCTCCGTTTCCGGTGGAAACTCACGCAATTCTCCCCACACTCGGAATCCGCTGATTTACTGCGTAAATCGCTACTTCCGAGTGTGGGACGGGTCCCAAATACATTCTGCTTTTTCTGCAAGCAGAAACGCAGAATGTACTTTTGACCCTTATATCATGATATGGAATAAATGTTTTGACCTGAACAAAGTTTATATGTACACTGTATGTAAATTGTGACAGAATTGTTACAGAATTTATTATCGGAGGCATGAAAGAAAAATGGCGACAGTCGGTATAGTAATGGGATCTGATTCAGACATGGGTGTCATGAGTAAAGCCGCGGATATTCTGGACGAGTTCGGGGTATCATATGAAATGCATATAATTTCTGCGCACAGAGAACCTGATGTTTTCTTCAAGTGGGCTTCGGAAGCTGAGTCAAGAGGCATAAAGGTAATCATTGCCGGCGCCGGAATGGCAGCGCATCTTCCCGGAATGTCAGCTGCATTGTTCCCATTGCCTGTTATAGGTATCCCGATGTATTCAAAGTCTCTGGGAGGAAATGACGCACTTTATTCTATACTCCAGATGCCAGGGGGAATACCGGTCGCGACAGTTGCAATAGACGGAGGAAAGAACGCGGGACTTCTTGCTGTAAAGATCCTGGCTGTTTCTGACCCGGCTCTTCTCTCTCACCTTAAGGAGTATTCGGAGAATATGAAGAAAGAGATCGAGAAGAAAGATCAGAAGCTTCAGGAAGTCGGACATAGTAATTACAATCAGTGACAATACAAAAGCCGCTGTATGATGCAAAACATACTGCGGCTTAAAGTGCGTTTATGGGACATTGTGTATTATGAAAGCTCAGAAAGGTGAGGACAGACTATGGATTACAAAACTGCCGGTGTTGATATCGAAGCAGGTTACAAATCAGTTGAATTGATGAAGGGCTTTGTGAAGTCGACATTCCGCCCGGAAGTAATAGGCGGGATAGGCGGATTTTCGGGAGCCTTTTCCATGGAGAAGATAAAGGACATGGAGAAACCGGTCCTGCTCTCTGGCACCGATGGAGTGGGAACCAAGATCAAACTTGCATTTCTTATGGATAAACATGATACCGTAGGAATCGATTGTGTCGCGATGTGTGTGAACGATGTTGCATGTGCCGGCGGCGAGCCTTTGTTCTTCCTTGATTACATAGCATGCGGACGCAATTATCCGGAGAAGATCGCGGCAATAGTAAAGGGCGTGGCTGAGGGCTGCAGGATGGCAGACAGTGCGCTTCTCGGAGGCGAGACAGCTGAGCATCCAGGTCTTATGCCGGAGACTGAATATGATCTTGCAGGATTTTCAGTAGGCGTCGTGGATGAGAAAAATATGATCACCGGCAGGAACATTAAACCGGGTGATGTGATTATAGGCGCGGCTTCAAGCGGCGTACATTCTAATGGATTTTCGCTTGTGAGAAGTGTATTCAATGTCAATGAAGAAAATCTGCAGCGCTATTATGAAGAACTCGGCGGGACACTCGGAGATGTTCTTCTAAGGCCCACGAAGATTTATGTCCATATGCTCAAAGAGATCCGCAGTGAGGGTGTTGTGCTCAAAGGCTGCAGTCATATAACAGGCGGCGGTTTCTATGAGAATATGCCGCGTATGCTCCCCGAGGGGACAGCACTTGAAATCAGAAAAGACAGTTATCCGATACCCCCGATCTTCTCACTTATTCAGAAGACAGGTAATATTGAAGAAGAAATGATGTACAACACATTCAATATGGGAATAGGAATGTGTATGGCAGTTGATCCTGCTGATGCAGACAGAACACTTGCAGCCATCAGGGCTTCAGGTGAAGATGGATATATTATCGGTCGCGTCACAGAAGGTGACAGGAAAGTGACTCTTATATGATAAAACTGGTAGTCTGTGTATCCGGCGGGGGAACGAACCTTCAGCATATAATAGACAGGATATCTGACGGGACGATACATGAAGCAGAGATAGTGCGTGTAATAGCTAACAATGCAGATGCATATGCTTTGGAGCGCGCGGGAAAAGCCGGAATAGATGCAGTGTGTGTTTCGCCAAAGAGTTTTGACGACAGAGGAAGCTTTAACCAGGCTCTGCTGAAGGCCGTAGATGAAGTGAAACCTGACCTCATAGTGCTGGCGGGATTTCTTGTGGCGATACCACCTGAAATGATTCGTAAGTACCCGGACAGGATCATCAACATACATCCTTCACTGATACCGTCGTTCTGCGGCGTCGGCTATTACGGTCTGCATGTACACGAGAAGGTATTGGATCGCGGAGTAAAGATCACCGGAGCCACTGTCCATTTTGTGGATGAAGGAATGGATTCAGGACCGATCATTCTTCAGAAGGCTGTCGAAGTAATGAACGGGGATACTCCGGAAGTTTTGCAGAAGAGAGTAATGGAACAGGCAGAATGGATAATTCTTCCCAGAGCCATAGAACTCATAGCTGAGGGAAAAGTCAGGGTCAGCGGACGAAGGACTGAGATCCTGGAGAGCCCTGACATGGAGGCATAATGAAAATACTGTTGATTGGCGGCGGCGGCCGGGAACACGCTATCGCGACTGCAATCGTAAAGAGCAGGAGATGTGATAAACTTTACTGCGCTCCGGGAAATGCCGGAATTGCAAGGATAGCAGAGTGTGTTCCGATTGGAATCATGGAGTTCGACAGGCAGATAGAATTTGTGAAGAAGAACGACATTGATCTTGTGGTGTGCAGTCAGGATGATCCGCTGTGCACCGGCCTGGTAGATGCACATGAGGCTGCGGGAATAAGAGTATTTGGAACAAGAAAGAACGCAGCAATAATAGAAGGCTCGAAAGCTTTTTCCAAAAATCTCATGAAGAAATATGGAATACCGACAGCAGCGTATGAGGTGTTCAGCGATCCTGACGAGGCCATAAGTTATCTTGAGACCAGGGCAAAGTTCCCGATCGTTCTTAAGGCCGATGGGCTTGCTCTTGGCAAGGGAGTCCTTATCTGCAATGACATTGAAGAGGCAAAGGCCGGAGTCGTTCAGATCATGGAGGACAAAAAGTTCGGCAGTGCCGGCAATGAAATGGTAATAGAAGAATTCATGACCGGAAGAGAAGTATCCGTACTTGCATTCGTTGATGGCAGGAACATAAAATTTATGAGTTCAGCTCAGGATCATAAGAGGGCAGGAGACGGAGACACGGGACTTAACACCGGCGGTATGGGAACATTCTCGCCAAGCCCGTTCTACACTGATAAGATTGACAGGCAGTGCAGGGAACAGATATATCAGAAGACAGTCGACGCAATGGCGGCTGAGGGAAGACCATTCAAAGGTGTTCTGTATTTTGGTCTCATGATGACAAAAGACGGTCCTAAAGTGGTAGAATATAATACCAGATTCGGAGATCCTGAAGCACAGGTAGTGATCCCCAGAATGAAGACGGATATCGTCGATGTAATGGAAGCCGTGATTGACGGTAATCTTGACAAAATTGACCTTGAGTTCGAAAATAATGCGGCTGTATGTATTGTACTTGCATCCGGCGGGTATCCGGTGCACTATGAGAAGGGAAAGGTCATCACGGGACTTGAGAGTTTTGACGGCAGAGAAGATTACTATTGTTTCCATGCCGGGACAAAGTTCGATGATGAAGGAAGGACCGTCACAAGCGGCGGTCGTGTTCTCGGTGTTACAGCGATAGGCAGTACGCTGAAGGAAGCAAGAGCAAACGCAAATAAAGCTGTAGAGTGGGTCCATTTCGATAATGAATACATGCGTCATGATATCGGAAAAGCACTCGATGAAATCAGATGAGGAGAATAGACTTATGAAAATGAAAAACATAAGACAGTTCGCAGCAGGAGCAATTCTTGTCGGAGTATTGACTGTGGGTCTGGCATTTGCGCCGGTCACGACTTTTGCGGCGCAGGGCACAGCGACGAGCGACTGCAATGTCAGAGCAGAGGCGTCATCCACTTCCAACGCTGTAGGGTCGGTTAAGAGCGGTACAACTTTTGATGTCGGGGATTCGACTACAAATGATGCCGGAGAGACATGGTATGCCGTTACACTTTCAAGCGGGACGACAGGTTATATCCGTTCTGATCTGATGTCCACAGGAACGGCAGATACAACAACTACAGATACAACGGCAGACACGACTACA
This sequence comes from Clostridiales bacterium, assembly GCA_012512995.1. GTDB lineage: Bacteria > Bacillota > Clostridia > Lachnospirales > Lachnospiraceae > CAG-791. The sequence continues at coordinate 7,609 of JAAZDA010000231.1, forward strand.
ACAGATACGACAACTGATGCAACGGCGGATGCCACGGAGAATGCGGCAGAGGGTGATTCAGCCGCAACAGCAGCAGGAGCAGAGGCTGTTGAAGCTATCGGAGATGGCTACGCAGTAACGATGACTCCCACAAACGCAACTGTTTCAGGTGATGTAAATGTAAGGAGCGGTGCCGGAACTTCATACACCAAGATCGGTGAACTCAGCGCGGGAACTGCTCTTGTAGCAATAGGACAGGCAAAGGACAGCGCCGGAGACATCTGGTATCAGTTCTATACTGTAGGACTTGAGCAGCAGATGACCGGTTTTATCCGCTATGACTATATAACTCTTGGCGATGCTGTGACGGCGACAACGACAGATACGACAGATGAGGCGGCCAGCGAAGCTACCACTGAGACACCTGATTACGAAGCAGTTTATACTGCAGATGAAAGTGGAAATGATACATGGTATCTCTACAATAACGCGGCCGGTACACGTAAGAAGATAGATGATATTGATACAGCGATCTCTGCAGCGCAGGAACAGGCCACAACAGCTGAGGCACAGACAGGCAAGTATCGCAATGCAGCTATTTTACTTCTGGTCCTTCTTGCAGCGGCTGTAGCAGCAATAGTAGGACTTATCCTCAAGGTAAAGAGAACGCAGAACGAAAGCGGGGAAATCGATCTCATGCAGATCCGCCAGAAACAGGAAAGATCAAGGCAGAGGGCAGAGAAGCGCGGCGAACCTGACAGGAACGGCGGTCAGGACGGCGGGAGAGGCGCAAGACCGGCATCAGGCGGCAGACAGCCGTATCCGGCAGGTGGAGCAGGAGCATCTACGACATTAAGGAGTGGCAGTGCAAGACCGATGTCATCCGCAGATGCGCAGAGGCCGGTAAGAACTTCGCAGGATCCACAGGCAAGAAATGACAGACGTTATGCTGCTCCGAACGATATGAACTACCGCGAGACGAGAACACCCGGATCGCAGCAGCCTATGAGCAGGCAGAATCGCTCTGACCCGAGAGCCCAGGAACAGCTTCGCTCAAGAAGACCGGCGCAGAGTGAACAGTCTGTAAGAAGAGAGAGCGCTGCACCTGCTTCAAATTTCGCCAATATAAATGCACAGGAAGCCGAGGATGACGACGAGTTCGGATTCCTGAATATCGATTCAGATGATAAGAACTGAGGTAGATCTTATACCGTCTCATATATCTTGACACATAAGCGCCATCTGTTATACAATTCGTATAACAGATGGCGCTGCTGGTTAAGGAGGCGATTCTGATGATATTTGTGGAAATTGATTTCAGCAGTGACGAGGCGATCTATATGCAGTTGCGGGATCAGATCATTCTCGGGATAGCCACGTCAGAACTGAATGAGGGTGAGGTGCTGCCGTCAGTGCGGCAACTTGCGGATGATATTGGTATAAACATGCACACAGTGAATAAAACATATTCACTGCTGCGTCAGGAAGGATACATCAAGGTGGACCGGAGAAAAGGGGCAGTAATCGCGGTCGACCCTGATGTTTTGCGTGCTAAATCTGAAACAGAGAAGAACCTCAGGATAATACTTGCCTCTGCAATATGCCGTGGGGTGGACAGAGAAGATGTTCATTGCATGGTAGATAAGATATTCAATGATTATGGTACCGCAGGAGACAAGTAAGAACAGAAAAATAACGGGAAGGAAACCGACAGGACTCCGCATAATACGCTCCGTCATGGTGGTGGAAATGAAACCAAAGTATTCGGAAAGTGCAGAAAAAGCACTGAAACTTGCCGCGAATACGGCAAAGCAACTCAAACAGAATTACATAGGAACAGAGCATCTTCTGGCAGGACTCGTGAGGGAACCTGACGGTGTTGCTTCGCGTATACTTGCTGAGAACGGACTCACCGAAGACAGACTGATGGAACTGATAAATCAGCTTAATATGTCAGGCGGACAGGTCGCAGTGCTCGACCGCAATGGTTATTCGCCGAGGTGCAGCAATGTCCTTGATATGGCACAGACACAGGCGGCAAACTATCATTCAGAGACCATAGGTACGGAACATCTCCTGCTGGCACTTATACTCGAGGGCGAGAATGTAGCGGTAAAACTCCTGGAAACTGTGTCCATAAATCCCGCAAAAGTGTATTTTGAAGTCATAGCGGCGATAGGTGAAGATCCGTCAAAACACAGAAATGATATTGTGAGATACAGGCAAAGACAGGGAGACGGAGAAAGTTCACTTGCACAGTACAGCCGTGATCTTACTGAACTTGCACGTCAGGGAAAGCTCGATCCTGTTGTCGGAAGGCGGGATGAAATAACCCGTGTCATACAGATACTCAGCAGAAGGACAAAGAATAATCCATGCCTTATTGGTGAGCCGGGTGTAGGTAAGACTGCAATAGTCGAGGGTCTTGCTCAGCTTATAGTGTCCGGAGATGTTCCTCCGACTGTACAGAATAAAAGGCTTCTTGCTCTTGATCTCCCTGGGATGATAGCCGGATCGAAATACCGCGGTGAGTTCGAGGAACGAATGAAGAAGGTCATCGCAGAGGTACAGGCTGACGGCAACGTGCTCCTGTTCCTTGATGAGTTCCATACAATAATAGGTGCAGGAAGTGCTGAAGGAGCAATCGACGCATCAAATATCTTAAAGCCTGCTCTTTCACGCGGAGAAATACAGCTTATCGGGGCCACAACAATTACGGAATACCACAGGTATGTTGAAAAGGATGCAGCCCTTGAGAGACGTTTCCAGCCTGTCACCGTTGAGGAGCCTACGCCGGAAGAGGCAGTGGAGATCCTGACCGGCATAGTGCCCAAATACGAGCAGCACCATGGAGTAAGAGTAACAAAGGAAGCTATAGATTCAGCGGTATCTTTGTCCGGACGTTATATCAATGACAGGAACCTGCCTGATAAAGCTATAGATGTGATAGATGAAGCCTGCGCATATGTGAGGCTCCACAACTACAAGAAGGATGATAAGACAGCGGAACTTGAGAAGCAGATGAATGACAGCGACGCAGCCATGGCACTTGCTGTCAGGGACGGAAAGCTGGCCGAGGCTAAGAGGCTCCGCGCTGAGAACAGTGCCTGTGCCAGGAAACTGCTTAACCACAGGAAGCGTATGGCGGTGAAAACCGGCAACGAACCTGAGGTGACAGAGGAAGATGTCGCGAGAGTTGTCGCGGAATGGGCAAAAGTTCCTGTGACACAGCTCACTGAGAAAGAAAGCGAGAGACTGATTCGCCTTGAGAGTGTTCTGCATGAGAGGGTAATTGGTCAGGAGGGAGCAGTGAAGGGCGTGGCGTCAGCAATAAGACGCGGACGTGTGGGACTTCAGGATCCGAACAGACCAATCGGTTCATTCCTTTTCCTTGGTCCGACAGGCGTAGGTAAGACAGAGCTTTCGAAGGCACTCGCCGAGGCAATGTTCGGATCGGAGAAGAACCTTATACGTGTAGACATGTCAGAATACATGGAGCAGTATGCGGTGTCCAAGATGATAGGCTCTGCGCCTGGCTATGTGGGCTATGAGAATGGCGGACAGCTCTCGGAGCAGGTCAGACGCCACCCTTATTCAGTTGTTTTGTTTGATGAAATAGAGAAAGCACATCATGATGTATTCAATATTCTGCTGCAGATACTTGATGACGGCAGGATAACTGATTCACAGGGACATGTAGTGAACTTTAAGAATACCGTGATCATAATGACATCCAATGTGGGTGCGAAAAAAATAGTAGATCCGGGAACTCTGGGATTCGCGGCAAAACCTTCCGCACAGCAGTCATACGATAAAATGAAGCAGGGAGTCATGGATGAAGTCAGGAAAGTATTCAGGCCTGAGTTCATAAACCGTATAGACGAGATACAGGTATTCCACCAGCTGACGAAGAATGAAATGTTCGAGATCGTGGGTCTCCTGTGCACAGGACTTGAAAAGAGGACAAAAGCGCAGAAGAATATCACGCTCAGGGTGACACCTGCTATGAAGAAATATCTGGTGGAAAAATTCTCGGATGATAAGATGGGTGCAAGACCGCTTAAGCGTGCTGTTCAAACTGTAATTGAGGATCCGTTGTCAGACAGGATACTTTCCGGGGAAGCGGTGGAAGGAAGCAGAGTCACGGTAGGTATCAGCGAAGGAAAAGTGAAGTTTTCCTGAACGCGGGGATAAGCTATACTGTAATTGGCAGTCCGATGTCCGGACTGTAGCAAATAAAACAATCGCGTGATCGCGCAAGCATGGAGGAGAAAGACATGTCAGGAATCAAAGGCCTAATCAGAAAGAATGAAGATGGGACGCTGAGCTTCGGTGATAACACACTTGAGGAAAAGACCAAGAAAGATGGCTTTGAGTTCGAAGGCGGTCTGTATAAGGTCAAAACATATAAGGATATAACAAGGCTTGAATGCAATGAGAGTTTTGTGTATGAATCAGATCCCGGAACAGTGGTCAGCGAGTTTGAGGAAACCGAGAACGGAATGAAGTTTAACGTGGACGGAGCTGAAGACGCCGACATAACGGTAGGACTTGCAGATGAAACTCCTTATGAAGTCATAGTCGACGGCCGCAGTATAGGTACTATTGAAACAAATCTGAGTGGAAAACTCAGCTTCAGCGTGGAACTTGGAGACAAGGACAGACCGGTGGCAGTAGAGATAAGAAAGTGATCAGATATGACAGTTAAGAATAAGACCGCATTTTTCTGCACAGAGTGCGGATATGAATCAGCCAAGTGGATGGGACAGTGTCCTGTCTGTAAGGCCTGGAACACGATGGTGGAGGAACCGGTGAAGACAGCTCCTGCATCTGACAGAGCATCAGCATATGGAAGAAAGTCTGTCCGCGGTGCGGGCGGACTTTCTCAGTCTACGGGTATCAACAGACCGGTCGCACTCAGCACAGTAGATCTCAGGGAAGAACCAAGGGTAGAGACTGGTTATACAGAGCTTGACCGTGTGCTTGGAGGCGGTATAGTACAGGGATCTCTTGTACTGGTCGGCGGTGATCCCGGAATAGGAAAATCCACACTTCTTCTGCAGGTGACAAAAAATCTTTCTGATGCAGGACATCGCATATTGTATGTATCAGGAGAGGAGTCGCTTCGTCAGATCAAGATGAGGGCGCAGCGGATAGGAAGTGTCAATGATAATCTGCGGTTCTTCTGCGAAACAGATCTTGATACGATAGCTGAGGTCGTACTTGAGGAAAAGCCGGAAGTCGTAGTCATAGACTCAATACAGACAATGTACAAC
>JAAZDA010000511.1 GCA_012512995.1 Clostridiales bacterium
GCGGGCTCTCTTACAATGAGCACCAGTTATCCCGGAATTACAGTGTCAGCAGGTGACACGGTCAGTTTTGACCTGGATTTCGATAATGAGACCGGGTCAGGCACAGATTGTGCGCTGAGCGTCACTTCCATTCCCACAGGATGGACAGGATACTTCTCAGGGTCAAGCAAAGAGATCAGCAATGTTTATGTAAAGAGCGGTGAACAGGATGCGCTGGCAACATATGCACTCCAGGTACCTGACGACGCGGCGAAGGGATCATATAAAGTAGTCCTCAAGGCGGCAGGGTCAGGCGCATCATCAAGTCTTACCCTGAATCTTACGGTGAATGATGAAGAGACAGGACTCAGTTCTCTGACAACAGATTACGCTGAGCAGGAAGGCGCTTCAGGAACTACATTCACATTTACCACGACAATTCAGAATAATACAGCTGATGCTCAGTCATACAGCCTTACTTCACAGGCTGCAGATGGCTGGACAGTAGCTATCACTCCTTCAGGCGAATCGACACAGGTCGCTTCCATAGATGTTGACGCCAAGGGCACACAGGCTCTCACGATCACGATCACACCTCCGAGCGGAGTTACAGCCGGTGATTACACGATCCCGATCTCTGCGATCTCTGCTTCAGACAAGCTTTCAACAGACCTCAAAGTCACGATCACAGGTACCTATGGCATGACAGTTGCTACTCCTTCTGGAACCTTAAGTTTTGACGCAACAGCAAATAAGAAGAAGGCAGTAACTCTTGACGTGACAAACTCAGGCAACATTGATCTCACAAATGTAAATCTTACAGCTTCAGCTCCTGATGACTGGACAGTTGAATTCTCAGAGAGCACTATCGACACTCTGGCAGCAGGGCAGACCAAAGAAGTCACGATGAACGTAACTCCTTCAGAAAATTCACTCAGCGGAGATTATGAAGTCGATGTAACTGCCAAGAACGATGCTTCCAGCCAGACTGCGGCATTCCGTGTGACAGTCAAAACTGCTACAAGCTGGGGCATTGTTGGTGTTGTTCTTATCGCAGCCGTTATCGGATGCCTTGTCCTCGTATTCCGTAAATTTGGCAGACATTGAGGTGTAAGTTATGAGTGAAACTATTATTCAGACTTTTGGCCTCACGAAGGATTATGGTGAGGTAAAGGCTGTCGACACGCTTGATCTGACGATCCAGCGCGGAGAGATATTCGGGCTCCTGGGACCGAACGGAGCAGGCAAAACAACTACTACGCTTATGCTTCTCGGGCTCACAGATCCCACCTCCGGTCATGCTGTGATCGAAGGGCATGATTGCACAAAGGATCCGCTGGATGTCAAGAAGATCGTAGGTTACCTGCCTGATAACGTCGGATTTTATCCCGATATGACAGGCCGTCAGAACCTGATCTTCACAGGTCAGATGAACAGCCTTGATAAAGAAACATGTGAATCAAGATCAAAAGAGCTGCTCGAGAGAGTGGGCATGACATATGCGGCAGACCGCAAGGCAGGCACATACTCAAGAGGCATGAGACAGAGACTTGGGATCGCAGATGTTTTGATGAAAGATCCCGAAATAATCATAATGGATGAGCCTACAC
>JAAZDA010000017.1 GCA_012512995.1 Clostridiales bacterium
GAATAAGGATCCATGACAATATCTGTGTTTTGTGCAACTTGTACAGCTGAGAATCTTTAGGCGTAAAAACTTAGGAAGTTAACATATGAATAAAATAAATATAACATATTGGTTAAATTCACACAACAGTAAATTATCTAATAAGATAACAAAACAAATTTGTGTTAATTGAAAAATTAGATTCCACCAGCAGATTTTGAAACTGGAAGTTAATTCTTCCGAATAATGACTGGAGGTTAATTCTTCCGAAAAAGTATACAATAGACTTCGTAGGTCCACCACCTGTTGCTCCGACCAGAACAGGAGGCCATGATGGCTAAATATAGTCATTTGAATAATGAAGACCGGAGCCTACGGTCGTCCCTTCAACGACTGTGCCAAACGTAAGACCTGCAAGGTCTCCGGCACGTGCAATATATGCCCGGAAAACTTCTGAAATAAGTATTTATCGGTCGGAGCATCAAGCCTGACGGACTACTCCATGCACCAGTTTGAGGGGTGGAACTTAAAAGTTCCGAATTTCGGATTTCGGGTTCGACCTCCGGTTGAGATACGCACTTTTTTAGAAACGGCCGTTTCTATGCCTCAGTTATAGCTGTTTCCGGGCTCAATATACAGTGGCAATGGCAAAAATTGGAACTGTCGATTGCAATTCGAGTAAAAGTGGAAGTTACCCTTTCAAACTGGAACTTCGGTTTTCAATTAACCAATTTAATATGACTCAACAAATACAGGAAATGGATGAAGTCAAATCGGCAACTGTATATCAGAAATCAGAAGGAATAACTTATATATCAAATGAAATGGAAAGTGAGTCATTAATTGCACATGGAGGATTGGGAAATTATATTTCCAGTGCTGAAACAGAAAATGGATATGCAATAAAAACACCTATTGTTATATTAGATGATGCAAGTTTTCAGGAATATTGTAATCAGATAGGAATTTCAGACAGCTTAAATGGAACAGTGATATTAAATAGAATCTGGGACAGCCAAAATAGTAATTTCCGTGATAAAGAATATATTCAATTTATCAATGAAAACAAAGATTCAATCGTGCTGTATCCGAGTCAGGAAAGCAATATAAAGATTGAAGTTCCAATTCTTTCCTATACAACGCAGGCTCCGGAATTACGAGAAGAATATGAGAATTATTCGTTAGTAAATTATGTGTCACTATCCACATGGAATCAGTACCTGTCACAGTTTGAGCATAGTCAGTCTGACAGTTATATACGAATTTTTTCTAAAGAGATGCCAACTTTAGATTCTTTGAATAATTTGGAAAATAAGGTGGTTCAGTTTTTAGATAAGCAGTATTTAATAGAAAGTGAAAATCGGATAAAGGAGAAAAACACAAATGACGAAATGACACAAGGCATGGTTACTATTTTAGGCGGATTTTGCATTTTGCTTGCAACAATAGGTATTGCAAATGTTTTCTTGAATTCATTAGGATTTATCAGACAGCGAAAGCGGGAATTTGCGCAGTATATGTCCATTGGTCTTACACCAAAAGAAATGAAAAAAATGTTAAGCGTGGAAGCACTGGTGATATCTGGTAAACCAATTATAATTTCCTTGGTACTTACAGTAGTGATTGTTCAATTTATGATAAGGGCGAGTTATTTGGAATCCAATGTGTTTTGGAGTCAGGCACCAGTGATTCCAATGATACTATTCGCAGTCTTTATTGTTGGAACGGTTGCAATTGCATTTTATATCGGGGGAAAGAGGATACTGAGAGCGGATTTAACTGAAGCCTTAAAGAGTGATATTTAATTCTATTTTGGAGACCGCATTACACCTGCAGATATGGAATAAAACACCAAACAATAAAAAATCCCAGGCTGCCAGGCGGCTGGCTGCGGTAATCGTCGTATGTTATCAATATATCTTGCGTAAGTACAATAAGGTTCAGTCCTGAAGCTATTATTTGTGCTTTTGTCGCAATACTTCTCTTGCTCATTTCTATCCTCATGTATTAGTATTCTTTTGTATCAGTATAATACATTAGATGGATTATTCACTTTGATATTTGCTGAGAATTGCACGCTGTTTATGAGAGAAAGGAATTGTATGCAGATTTATTATTTTTCCAGAACAGGTAGAAGCAAGAAGATAGCAGAGGATCTTGCTGCAAGGTATGGGACAGAGCCGGAAATGATCGACGATCATAAGGATTGGAGCGGCAAAGCCAATTATATTAAAGCCGGAGCCATGGCCATGAGCGGAAAGAAGCTTCCGGTTTCTTATAAGAAGCCGAAGCCCGGCGATGATATAGTCGTAGTGTTTCCACTGTGGGCAGGGTCAATGCCGCCTGCAATCAGTACGTTTGAGGAAGAGGTCGGCGGCACTCGTATCACGGCTGTTGTTACCTCGCTTGGAAGTACGCTCAGGAAGCGAGATGTATTTAAAAAGGTGATAGATCTTGTCGGTAATGATATAAAGGCACCGGAGAATTTGTGAACAAATGACGCAGGACGATATAAGATTCAGGAAGAGAATAGAAGAACTTCAGCAAAACGCATACAGGAACAGCCTTTTCCTGTTTACGGATTTCCTCAATGAGACTGAGCTCGAAGAGGCAGCAGAAATACTGGGCGATTCCGGCATTTCCTCATCTGGCGGCTGGGATGGCGCTGAGCGCAGAATGCTTCGCTTTGGCTCGGAAGAGGATATGGGATATACAGTGCCGTTTCCGATAACCATAATCAGGATCTCTCCATTGCTGGATAAATTTTCGGATGAATTCACGCACAGAGATTTCCTGGGAGCTGTCCTTAACCTTGGAATAGAGCGCAGCGTCATAGGGGACATACTAATCAGAGAACATACAGCGTGGCTGTTTGCAAAAGATACCATAGCCTCTTTTATTGTCCAGAATCTGGATCAGGTAAAACATACGCATGTGCGCTGTGAGGTCGTCACGGAGGTGCCGGATGCACTTCAGCCAAAACTGGTGAGAGAGGATTTCCAGATAAGCTCGGAGAGACTCGATGCCGTAGTGTCTCATGTCTATAACCTGTCGAGATCTCAGAGTCTCGATCTTTTCCGTACAGGAAAAGTCACTGTGAACGGGCGCGTCACAGAGAATAACAGTGCTGCGCCGAAAAGCGGCGATGCTATCGCTGTAAGAGGCTACGGCAAGATGATTTACACGGGCACCGGCGGTGTGACGCGCAAGGGAAAACTTAATGCATCCGTGGAGAAATATGTGTGAAAATAGCTGCAATGGGCAGCTTTCTCCTAAATGAGGAATAGGCTCAAAATTCACAATCCTCCTCCATACTAATTCTCATTTAAGGTTGAAGTATTAACTTAGGTGAAGGCGAGAAGCCGAGAATAATGGAGGATTGAAAAAATGACAGGATCAGGAAAAACAAGCATAAAAATCAAGTCTGTGATTATGGCAGTGGCACTCATCATGGGAGCAGTCTTTAGTCTGACTGCGTGCGGTTCTTCATCAGAGGTGTCATCTGTGGCGGTGACAGAAGCCTCAACAGATGAGGCAATAACAACTGAGGAGAGCGCAGAAGAAGCGTCATCAGGCGAAAGCAAGGATAACGTTGAGACAGAAGACGGAACGTATACGGGAAATATTACCGCTGTTTCGGACACTTCTGTAACTATTTCAGTAATGGGAGGCGGGCAGCCTCAGGACAATGCGGGCGAAGCACCTTCAGGGAACAAGCCCGATGATTCCGGCGAAGCGCCTTCAGGAGACAAACCAGATGATTCCGGCGAAGCGCCTTCAGGAGACAAACCAGATGATTCCGGCGAAGCACCGTCTGGAGATAAGCCTGTCGATGCAGGCGGAGCGCCTTCAGGAGCCGGCGAAGAGAAGACATTCACTGTTACAACTGATCAGATATCAGATTACACAACAGGGCAAATGATTACTGTAACAGTTGAAAACGGCGAAGTGACATCGATTGAAGAAGCAGAGCAGCCAGCAGATGCACCGACAGCGCCAACAGATAATGGTGACGCAGCTGCCACAACAGAGTAATTACAACATTTCCCAATATTATCATGTGTTTTGAATAAGCAGGGATCTCGCCCCTGCTTATTTGTTCATCAGAACTACAGCGAGGACAACCAGTGCAATGCCGATGAACTCGGACAGAGAAAGCTGCTGACCGAACAGAACGGTTCCGAGAATTGCTGCGGTGACCGGCTCGATAGTCGCGAGCTGCGCCGCACGGGACGTCTCCATTTTCTTCATCCCGCTCGTGTAGAGAACGTAGGAACCGAAGCCTGTAAATATACCGCAGAGGATAGCGAGCAATATCGCGTTTACAGGTGTAGAAGAAATATTCTGCGCCCTGAAATCCGGAACAGACAAAACAAAGAATACCGCAGAGGCTACTACGAAAGTATAGAAAATATTTGTGTAGACGGAATAACCGCGATTGAGAATGAGACGGCTGAATATACTGTAGAGTGCATAACCAAGCCCGGCACCGAGACCGAGGAGAAGTCCGCGTGTTGTAAGGGCGGAACCGCTGCCTGACAGGAGACCGGAGACGAGAGCACACCCTGCAATAGACATGAAAATGCAGATGGACTTTTTGAGACTGAGCTTCTCGCCGAACAGAATGGCAGAGAGCACCATGACAATTGCGGGCGCTGTATACAGGAGCGCTGCGGCAGTGGCAATCTTAGTCTCATTAATGGCAGCAGTGTAACAAAGAGAGAAGAACACAATGCTGCAAATACCGTTCGCAATAAAGAGCCAGATGTCCTTTTTATGAATTCGGAGCTGCCGGCGGTCACCGATAAGAATCATCAGTAGTACGCCGAGAGATGTAATCAGCATGCGGATAAAAACGAGTGCGTTCTGAGACATGCCAAGTCCCGTTATGGCAGTGACAAATGAACCGTAACTTCCCCATAGAACAGCGCTGATGATTACCATAAGCGCCGGGTTTTTTTTGAAAAACTCATATTTTACCACCATTTAGAAGTGCATGGATATCCGTCATTACCTTATCGAAAAAAGTTTTGGAGAAATATTGTGGAAATGCAGGCACGATCATCATCGCCTGCAAAATCAGGATCTGATTAATTATTTTCATTTCGGGAATGTTCTCAATTGCTGCATCGTTGTTTTCAACTGAAAAATATTCACTAATGAAGATCCGCCACAGAGTTCTTTGCTGTGAACCGGTCAGCCCTGTAAATTCGCCGACTTCATTATCAGATAAAGAGTTGTTATAGCATAGCGTAAAGCAGAGCGAAGCCAAATCTATCAGGGGGCAGCCCAGTGAAAAACTGCCCATATCAATAAGCATCAATTCTCCGTCCGAAACCATAATATTATTGGGATTGAAATCACCATGAACATAGGTGTCATAATTATTGAGTGTTGCAAGGAGCTTTTCCGCATTGTTGATTTCTTTTCCGTCCAGGAAACTGTAAGACGCAAGATTGTTTCTGTA
>JAAZDA010000232.1 GCA_012512995.1 Clostridiales bacterium
CACATCCTTATGGCTGTTCGCAGCTGGGCGATGATCTTGCGACCACGGCAAAACTTCTGTGTTCTCTTGTTCATCATCCTAATGCCGGTGGTGTTTTATGTCTGTCACTGGGATGTGAGAACCTGACACAGGAAATGTTCAGGAAAGCTCTTGGAGATTACGACGAGAACAGAGTCAGATTCCTTGTATGCCAGGATGTAAGTGATGAAATAGAGGAAGGATCAAAACTTCTTCATGAACTGGCAGAATATGCCGGAAAGTCGTGCCGGAGCGAGGTCCCGGCAAGTGAACTTGTCGTAGGAATGAAGTGCGGAGGAAGCGACGGACTCTCAGGGATAACTGCAAATCCGGCGGTGGGAAGATTCTCTGACAGACTCATAGCACTTGGCGGAACTACTATCCTGACTGAAGTCCCTGAGATGTTCGGGGCAGAGAATATCCTGTTCTCGCGCTGTGAGAACAGATCAGTGTTTGACAAAGCAGTGAGAATGTTGAATGATTTCAAGAAGTATTTCACGGATCACGGACAGGTCGTATATGAAAATCCAAGCCCCGGGAACAAAGCTGGCGGCATAACAACGCTCGAGGATAAGTCGTGCGGCTGTGTACAGAAGGGCGGTAATGCTCAGATCGTTGATGTCCTCGGATATGGTGACAGAGTAATAAAGAAAGGACTTAATCTTCTCTCAGGTCCCGGGAATGATCTGGTGAGGGCTACTGACCTTACGGCAGCAGGCGCGCAACTGATCCTGTTTACAACGGGACGTGGAACACCGTTCGGAGCACCAGCCCCTACTGTAAAGATATCAACAAATACGGCATTGTATAATAAGAAGAACGGATGGATAGATTTCAATGCCGGAACGATAGCAGACAATGAAGAAACATTGGACGAAGCAGGTAATCGGCTGCTCGAATATGTCATGAGAGTTGCCAGCGGCGAAGAGACAAAAAGCGAAATGCATGGCTGCAGGGACATAGCCATCTTCAAAGATGGGGTGGTGCTGTAGAGATGAAAATTACGCTCAATAAAATAAATATGGATCTTTCAGTTAAGTACAGGAAGAATAATGAGTGGATAGAAGCAGGTGATGAGTCACCGGTCAGATTTACAGTATGCGATAAAGGGACATATTACACATACAGACTTGAACTAATATCTGACGAACCAACACAGGTACGTGTGTATTTATCACTGCCTGGCATGAAAGATTACTATCACTTAATACCGTGCAACATATATGGTGATAACAATGCGAAGGATGTCAAATCCGGGGAGTTCCCGCTGCTTACGAAGGCAGATGAAGGAGATGTGTTCAGATCGCCATTCTGGGAATTCCGCGCGGACAGGGCGTCAACACCTGTTTCAGCAATATGCACGGAAGCCGGGACAGTTGCAATAACTGTTGACCCATACAGTCAAGAAGACGGAAAGACCATCCATAATGGCCTTTTTGCCGAATTGCCTGATACATGCGGGGTCTCGCTCGGATATACAAATGATCCTTTCTCTTTCATCACCAAAGGGCCACCGG
>JAAZDA010000233.1 GCA_012512995.1 Clostridiales bacterium
ATATACGTCAATGGCAGAATGCTTCACGGTATGCTGCACCCGGAGGCCGGGCACATGCTCCTGCCGCTCTCAGACAAGGATCCTAACGGCAGCGTCTGCCCATTCCATCCTAATTGTTTTGAGGGGCTCTGCTCAGGAACTTCGATTGAGGCGAGATGGGGAGCAAAAGCCAAAGATATGGCGGACAGAGATGAAGTCTGGGAGCTCGAGACAGATTATATTGCCGAAGCTCTTACCAGCATTATTATGATCCTGTCTCCTCAGAGAATCATACTCGGCGGCGGTGTAATGCATCAGCAGCAGGTCTTTCCGCTTGTGCGTAAGAAGGTGCTGAAGCTGGTAAACGGTTATATTCAGACCAAAGAGCTTGCAGATATCGACAATTACATTGTTCCTGCATCTCTCCATGACGATCAGGGAATAATGGGCGCACTGCGGCTCGGGGAACTTGCTTACGAGAGCGAGAAATAATGCTGATGCGACCAGGGTTGTCTGGCATGGTGGGAAAATGAAAACTGAGATAATTAATATTGTTCCACAACCGAACGTGCTCGAACTCACCGGCGGATACTGCAGCCCGGAAGCTCAGAAGAATGTCGATAACATACTGGTGCCGGATGGCGCGTGCCGGAATGATCAGGTCACTTCAGGGGAGAAGTATACCCTCGACATAAAAGAAGATGAAATTGTTGCAAAGGGCGCGAAGGCCGGGCTCTTCTATGCCGGAATAACTTTTGAGCAGTTAAAACTCCAGTTCCCGGAGGCTGTTCCCTGCATGCATATAGAGGATCAGCCGCGTTTTGAACACAGGGGTTTCATGCTCGATTCGTCGAGACATTTCTTCTCTGAGCCGGATGTCATGACGCTTATCGACGCGGCGTCTTTCTTCAAACTCAACCGTTTCCACTGGCATCTCACCGATGACCAGGGGTGGCGCATAGAGATAGATAAATATCCAAGGCTCACAGAAACGGGATCGGTCAGGAGCGGCAGCAGTTTTGGCATTGATGAGACTCTGACCGGTGAATACAAGGGCTTTTACACCAAAAAACAGATAAGACGGATTGTGCGATTCGCAAAGGACCGCAATATTGAGATCATTCCTGAGATAGAGATCCCGGGGCATGAAACAGCGGCAATTGCGGCATATCCTGAGCTTGGATGCACGGGAATGGCAGTCCCCGTAGAAACTCGCGGCGGCATCTTTGAGAATCTAATATGCGCTGGCAGGGACGAATGTTTTGACTTTATGACTGACGTTCTCGATGAGGTCATGGAACTGTTCCCGTTCGAAGAGATACATATAGGCGGTGACGAGGCGGTCAAGAGCCACTGGCGCGCATGCCCGTATTGTCAGGCAAAGATGCATGAGCTCGGCCTCAGGGATGAGAATGCTCTGCAGCAATGGTTCGAGATACGCATCGCTTCATATCTCAGGACAAAGGGGAAGAAAACAGTTGTATGGAACGATTCGCTGCGTGGCAGTAAGCTGCCGGCGGAGGATTTCACTGTCCAGTCATGGATCGGGGATCATGAAGCAATAGCTGATTTCGCGGATCGTGGCGGCAGCATAATAAATTCGGATACCACTGCGTATTATCTGGACTACCCGTATTACCAGTCGGACGCATGGAAAGTCCTGACAAATCCTGTGACACCTGCGTTCCTGAGTGCGGATCAGGCAAAACAAGTTAAGGGTCTTGAGTGTCTTCTGTGGTCGGAGAGAGTGCCGGATCTGC
>JAAZDA010000234.1 GCA_012512995.1 Clostridiales bacterium
AACTCAGCCTGAGCGTCGAACGGTTCCAAAGGCGTTTCCCTGTCGATCGTGTAGTATCTTTGGAACTGCCTGAGCAGTTTCTCCAGCTTATCGCGCTTAACATCCTGAGATTCAGCCAGATCAGTCATTCGCTGTCCCTGCCTTCGGTAAGATAAAACTTCATCTGAGTCTCCGTTCAAATCTGTTTTGACCGCATTTTTTGTTTATGCTTTTTTAATAATTGATGCATCGCATTAGCGCGGTCAAGTGAAATTATAGCACCATTATATTGAAATGGAAGGTTTTTCGATACTATTTTTGTATTCATGTACACAATAACCCGCCTGCACATAAAAAAGCCGATGAGTCATTATTGATCTCACCGGCCGTTCCGTTTTTTCATTACAATTATCTTTATCCTTTATAATGCCTCTCGTATGGTTCCCACGTGCGCTCGCTGATGATATAGCGTGGCCTTTGTTTTGCTTCCATATATATTTTTCCCACGTACTGGCCGATAACGCCAAGGCTCAGCATCTGTATTCCGCCGAGAAAACAAATTATGCATACCATAGAAGCCCAGCCCGCAACAGTTTTGCCTATTATTGCCATGATGATCGCCCATATGACGCCAATAAAGCCAACGAGGCTCACCACTCCGCCAAAACCTGTGATGATCGAAATGGGTTTTACCGACAGGCTTGTTATTCCGTCGAATGCCAGCGCCATCATTTTGCTGAGCGGATAATGGCTCTTACCCGCCATTCTCTCTGCGCGGACGTAATAGACTTTGTCGCTCTTATACCCTACAAGCGGGATCATTCCGCGAAGGAAAATGTTCACTTCGTGAAAATCCGCAAAAGAATCCAGGACTCTCGCGCTTATAAGGCGGTAATCCGCGTGGTTATACACGACTTCGGCGCCCATCTTATTCAGCAATTTGTAAAAGCTCTCTGCCGTGAAACGTTTGAAGAAAGTATCTGTCTCTCTGCTGGAGCGGACACCGTAGACTACCTCCGCGCCTGCAAGGTAACTGTCCACCATTGCGCCCATCGCCTTTATATCATCCTGCCCGTCGCAGTCTATGGAAATGGTGATATCGCATACATCTTTTGCTTCCATCAATCCGGCGAGAACAGCGTTCTGATGTCCTCTGTTGCGGCTCTGTGATATCCCTATAAAATGAGGATCTGCCTTTGCAAGGTCACTGATTATCTCCCATGTCCTGTCCTTTGATCCGTCATTTACGAAGAGGATCCTGCTCTTATCCGAAATCTTGCCGGCGTCCGCAAGCTCCTGAAGTTCACCGCGAAACAGCGGCGCAGTTACCGGAAGGACTTCCTGCTCGTTATAGCAGGGGATCACCATCCACAGTATAGGTTTTGACAATTCCATGACTATGCCTCCAATATTATGTCCGCTACTTCATCTGCGGTCTTTACTATTCTGTCCGCGCCGTGTTTCTTCAAGAATTCATCCGAGCTGAATCCCCATCCCACGCTGATGCACGGCAGTCCTGAATTAGCAGCCGTCTCCATATCCACCTCGGAGTCTCCGATATAGACCGCTGCCACCGGGTCGGTCGCCAGTTCATCAAGCGTCTTCATAGTCATGTCCGGAGCCGGTTTCTTTCTGACACCTTCCTGTTCACCTACAGCGCAATCGAACAGTCCATCAAAATACTTTTTCGCCAGGCTCCTCACCGCCTCATCCGGTTTATTTGAAACTACTGCCGTCTTTATTCCAGCCCGCCTCAGCCTCACCAGCATTTGTTTTACCCCTGGGTAACTGTCAGTCTCTATAGCGCAATGATCCTGATAATAAGGTCGGAAAATTTCTTCCGTCTCCGCGACTTCATCTTCGTCAAAACATGTTTTGCCGCCAGCCCTGTGCTCTGCCTCAAACGCTCTTTCTATCGCTGTGTGCACGCCGCTCCCGAAGAACATCCTGACCTCATCCTCCGTGAAATCATGCCTGTGCCCGCTATTCTCAAGCGCATAGTTAAGCGCCGTCCTCAGATCCCCGGCCGTGTTAAGTATTGTTCCATCCATATCAAATATCGCTGTCGTATATTTCATGGGGATTATTATAACATGACATAAGGGCCTGGGACACATTCCTCATTTATGTGTTATTTTTTAATAGACTTTTCATCCTTTTTAGATAACGATGACTGTATAATATAAATGATATAAGGGTCAAAAGTACATTATGCGTTTCTGCTTGCAGAAAAAGCAGAATGTACTTGGGACCCGTCCCACACTCGAAAGTAGCGATTTGCGCAGTAAATCAGCGGATTTCGAGTGTGGGGGAGAATTGCGAAAGTTTTCGAAGAAAACGGAGCAATTCGTATGTCATAGCTAAAATGGGGTTTGACCCTGACATCATATAAATGATATAAGCGTTAAAACTTGCCGTGCTATGGAGGGTAGACCGATGGATCTCAAAGATAAAAAAGTTGCGCTGTTCCTTGCGGATGGCTTTGAAGAAGTAGAAGCGCTCACAGTTGTTGATATCCTGCGCCGCGCCGGTATTACATGTCAGATGGTCTCTATAAAAAATAATGATACATCCGTCATTTCCTCACATAATGTGCGGATCACTGCCGATGTATCGATCGGTTCCATTTGTTTTGACGATTACGATATGCTGGTCCTTCCGGGCGGCATGCCCGGCACGAAAAACCTTGCATCATGCAGCACACTTACCGATGGGCTCCGTTCTTTCTATGCAAATGGCAAAGAAATAGCGGCCATATGCGCTGCGCCCACTATTCTTGCCGGTCTCGGTTTTCTGCGCGGTGTCAGGGCTACCTGCTATCCCGGTATGGAATCGCAGATGGACGGTGCGATACTTACGCATGAAGCTGCAGTCGTTTCCGGCAATATCATAACAGGTCACGGCGTTGGCTGCGCCATACCTTTCGCACTTAAGATCGTCGAGCACTATCTCGGAGCTTCCGAGGCTGATAAAATTTCTGCAGGCATCGTTTACAAATAAAAATCCTGAGAGGAAAATTGTCTTGAATATTCTGTTTTTTCTTACTCCCAAAGATGAAGTGAACTATATATGTGACACAGACACTCTGCGTCAGGTCATCGAGAAAATGGATGCACACCGGTTCTCATCGGTCCCCATCATAAATGAAGCAACTGGTTACTATTGTGGAACACTTACAGAAGGCGATCTTCTCCGCGAGATCAAAGAGCATTATGATCTGTCGCTCAAACGCGCAGAGGATATACCGATATCAAAGGTTCCAAGGCTCCGTGATTATCTCCCTGTCCGCGCAGATTCCGATATTGAAGATCTGCTCTCCGCGGCCACTTCACAGAACTTCGTACCCGTAACGGATGACAGCGGCGCATTCATAGGCATCGTCACCCGCAAAGATCTTATGCAGTTCCTGGCAAAACGTTACCACCAGACTGAAGCTGAAT
>JAAZDA010000235.1 GCA_012512995.1 Clostridiales bacterium
CTGCGCTGTAATTGCTTTAATAAGCATGTGTGCTCCTCGCACAACTTCCCCTATGGTACAGTGGTCTCCCGGAGGGCTGCTGCCAAACCGGAGGTATTCGTGTGTGAAGCGCTCTGAGCTTGTCGATCTGAACAGATCTTTCAGTAGCAATCTTCCGGGAAATCACTGCACCATAGGGGAAGTTATGCGTGGAGCGCATTTGCTTATTATAAGCAATACAGCGCAGTGATTTTCCGGAGGGCTGCTGCCCTTAAGGAATCAGTAATGAACAGTCAAAAAGCATTTCCTTAACCTTTTATATATATTCTAAAAGTGACAGTTATTTGAAAGAGCGATTTGTAATTAAATGCATTTTTTTGGTAATGAACGCTTATGCGTTACTGTCTTGGCGTGCCTGTAAGTAGTAACTCCATTCCGGCTCGAATTGCTGTATAATCAACTGACATGTTGATTAACAGATCCTGGAGGAAAACATTCATGAAGAAAAGCACAAGAGTACTGTCAGGCATTGCGCTTATGGCCGCAATGATCGCTTTATTTGCACTGGTCTACAGCAAATTTGGACCAAAATCCGACGAGGGCAGCAAAACATACACACTCGAGGTCGTTGATGATACCGGCTCCACGGCATCCTATTCCGGCAGGACTGATGCTGAATCTCTTAGTGGAATAATGGACGAGCTTGTGGCCGAAGGCAATTTTACTTATGATGGAAGTGACAGTGAATACGGTCTGTTTATTTCAACAGTAAACGGCATCACCGCAGATTATGACAATGACGGGGCATACTGGTCCATCATGGTCAACGGCGAATACGGCCAATATGGAGCAGACAGTCAGCCCGTCAGTGATGGAGATGATTTTGAACTTGTCTATGAAAAAGCGCAGTAAACATCAGATTCCTGGAAACGACGAATACAGAGCAGATGATTCCAGTATGACCGTCGCAAACGGCAGGCCGTCTGGTCTGGCAGGCGTGTCCTCAAGAAAGAGCTGCCGCAACTTTGGCGGCTTTTCCATTCTTGATATTGCAGAACTCGGCATGATGACCGCTCTGCTTGAAGCAGGCAAACATGCGCTCGATTTTCTGCCCAATGCTGAGCTTGTTGCCCTGCTACTTATCATCTTCACCCTTCACTTCGGTCTAAAGACCATCGCTGTGGCACTTGCCTTTACAGCGATTGAAACCGCATTTTTCGGTTTTCAGACCTGGGTCATCATGTATCTTTACATATGGCCTGCTCTTGTAATTATTGTCTGGCTTAATCGCAGGAAGACTTCTGTCTGGTTCTTCTCTATCCTCTCCGGTCTCTACGGTCTGTTCTTTGGCGCATTCTGTTCTATTCCATACCTCTTTATCGGCGGTATCAATATGGCATTCACCTGGTGGATTGCCGGCATCCCTTACGATATCGTGCACTGCATCGCCAATTTTGCGCTCTGCCTTGCACTCTTTAAACCTCTGAATCATGCAATGAACTACATTCTCAAAATCACTTCACGCTAACACGCTCCCTGATGACACGCAATCTCTACGCGTCTACATGGCATCTCTACGCTCCAAAGTCGAGGGATCGCTGGGCTGTAAGATAATCCAGACTCATGTAGGAATCGGATACTGCATGGTGAAGATTTGACAATGAATTCGCCGAGTCAAAAGTGAGATGATATAATAATATGCACGCATGCATATTATTAAGCTTAAAAATATGCATGTGTGCATATTATTAAGCTTTGTTGTATACTGAAGAATGTGAAATAGACACATTTATCAAAGCAATGACTAAGCAGCGTAAAACACAACGAGGATGAAAGGCATAGAATTATGTTGAAAAGAACTGTAGATGATGAACTCATAAAATGGGCCGAATCAGATTCTGGGAAATGTCTTATGCTCCGAGGAGCAAGACAGGTCGGAAAAACTTTCTCGTCGGAGCAATTGGGCAAAAGCAAATTTGAATCCGTTGTTTCTGTGAATTTTCTGGAACAGCCGGAACTCAAAAGTGTCTTTACCGGCAATCTCGATACGAATAGCCTTATAATGAATTTCTCTGTCTATCTCCCTTCTGCCAGGTTTGTACCTGAAAAGACGCTTATTATCCTTGATGAAATACAGGAATGTCCTGAAGCAGTCACCTCATTGAAATTCTGGGCTAAGGACAATAGATTCAAGGTTATAGCTACCGGGTCTATGTTGGGAATAGATTTCAAACGTCCGATTTCATATCCGGTTGGATCCGTAGAGTACATCAACATGCATCCGCTTTCATTCAGGGAGTTTTTATATGCCGCTGGTATAAATGATGATGTCATTGGTGTTTTGGAACAATGCTGTAATGAATACCGTAAGGTTCCTGATGCCATTAACGAACGCATGATGAATCTGCTGCGACAATACCTTGTAGTGGGTGGCATGCCTGAGGCGGTGTCTGCTTATTTTGAAAACAACAGTCTTATTGAAGCCGATAAAGTATTGCGCAGGATACTTAATGATTATCGTTATGATATAGCACATTATGCTTCGCCTGACATCAAGATAAAGGCCGAAAAATGTTACTTTTCACTGGCTGATCAACTGTCTAAGGAGAACCATAAATTCCAATATGGACTTATAGAAAAAGGTGGGAATGCCAGAAAATTCGGATCAAGCCTGGACTGGCTGAACAACGCTGACCTCACAAGGACATCTTACAATCTGACATCACTGGAAATTCCGTTCTCAAGTCATTTTGACTCCAACAATTTCAGACTCTATCCAACAGATATAGGACTATTGGTAAGTATGTATGAATATATGATCAAGGGCGCGCTCCTTGACCCGTCTTACAAAGTTCTGGCGGGAAATACAAAAGGCGGTCTGTATGAAGCTCTGATAGCAGATATGCTTATCAAAAGCGGGCATGATCTTTATTACAGAAAAAATGAACAGGCTACATTTGAAATTGAGTTTTTACTGGAAAGACCGGAAGGCATTATTCCAGTCGAAGTAAAAGCCGGACATAGTCGGTCAAGATCACTGGATAATCTTCTGAAGAAAGAGAGTATCCCATACGGTTACAAACTGATCGACGGCAATGTGGGAAAAGACGGCAAAAAAATAACATTGCCCCTGTATATGGCAATGTTCCTATAGAATATATAAACGCGACCACCGTTTCTAGGGATCGCGATTGTTGTTGGGAGGGAGCTGCGGGTTGTCACTCGCAGCTCATGTATGAAAAAGAAGTTATCAATTTTTGCTATCAGGTGTTTGCTGTCATCTGATATTTAATATGATAAAGGCAGTCTGTGTTCAGAGTGTGAAAACTATTTTATGATATTGTGACCATGCGGTTAACATTCCGTGAGCATATATCATTAGCAGCACGCACGATGGCCTCATTACGCGACCTCTCCGCGGCTTCGACTGCTGCGTTTTGAGCGGCGTTTCTGCCGCTTATCTGCTTTCTTATTTACAGTCTGCTCAGTCTTCATTTCATGATCTCCCGGTTTATAATGTCTCAATTCGTAATAGCAGTTGCCGTTGTTGATATGCGAAGATACATGTGCGCCCCAGACCCCGAGGTTCGACACGAACGCAAACCTGCGGCGGCGCCTCTCGTACTCTTTTCCAAAAAGCTTCCCGATGATCTTAGCTGAATCATAATCATAGAACCTTCTGGCAGCATGATAGAATTCTTCCTGCAGCTCCCATGGTGACATGTTCTTAGGCATGTATGTCACGTTCATCATGTCGAACCTGCTCCATTCGTGTGTGATCATTCTGCCTTCCTCCTCAAACTGTTCATATACAGGCGTTCCCGGGAAAGGTGTCAATATGGCCGGCTGCAGCTGATAAGCGTGAATGTCTCTGGCAAATTCTATGCTGCGATCCATATCTTCCTTTTTATCTGCATCAAGTCCCAGCACGATGCTAGCGATCATGCGGATCCTGTATTTCTCACATGCTGCCGCTGCGCGCCTGATATTATCAATGTTCTGCCCTTTATGTATATCATTTAGAGTCTGCTGATTAAGAGACTCAATACCTATCAAAACACGTGTGAGATGTGCGTCGTGCAGGAGTTGTAGCAGTTCCTCGTCATCTGCAAGATCAGTTCTTCCGAAGAAGAAAGTCTCCTTGAAAGTCAGTTTTTCCGCTATCATCCGCCTGCATATTTCTTTTGCTCTCTCTTTATCCGCTGCTTCGCATGGAGTCTTCAGTATCGAATAATCAGGGAACGGTGCCTCATCAAGGCAGGTGAGAGGTATTCCTTTCACAAGTCTGTCAGTTATCCTGCCTTCCACGTCATCAAGTATTACCTTTTCACCCTCGCCAGTTATTACCTGATCCGCATGCTGCAGCGCTTCATCCGGCATCCATGTCGGATGCATTCCGCCCATGATAACGCGGGCATTTGTTTTGGCGTGGATCATGTCGGCCAGCTCATAGCCGCGCGGCGCATTAGATGTCATACATGATATGCAGAAAACGTCCGCACCGGATTTAAGCAGTTTATTCACATGAATATCGCATTCAGTTCCTCATATACGGAGACATCATGTCCGGCGCGTTTCAGGATCCCGCCGAGAATAAGCGGGCCTGTTATCGAATTTGACTGCCCGTAAATTTTGCCTGCTACCAAGTCACCTGTTCCTAAGTTACCTTTGGGCCTGATAGATATATGTGTGCATGCTATCGGGATAGTTAACTTACTTCTGTTATTTTATTTATACAGGTGTATTATTATTAATATATGTTCACTCAACATATATGCCAAGAACAGTTCTGCGAAAAACGTATGATATCCATACAGAAACGGAGATTTGTATATGACAGACAAGCGAATACTCAAAACAAAAAAGGCCCTGAAATCAACTCTGATCGAACTGGTTTCCGAGAAGCCTTTTGATAAGATAAGCGTCACCGAAATATGCACCCTGGCAAACACCGGCCGGATTACTTTCTATACCCATTATGATGACAAATATGATCTGCTGCAAGACATCTTCAGCGATCTTAAGAATGACGTAATGATGGACTATAAAGCAAGACAGGCAGAAAGCAAAGAGCCTGACAATACCAAATCAAGATTCCTTAATCTGATAGATTCCATTCTGGATCTCATGGGCAAATATTCAGCTGCAAGCAGGAACCTCTCTTCCAATAATGAGTTGTTATTCCTTTATTATCAATTTGTTCTCGAGACTCTTGATACTTTTGAACTCAGCGCTGTAAAGTCCAAGCGTCGTTATGACAAAGATCAGCTCAATTCGTTTCTTGCACTTGGTTTCTGGGGCTTTATTCACACAAGACCATCATCAGGGAAACCCGCGAAAGAGAATACCAATTCCGGGAAAGCAAATATTATAAATAACACCGGTGATATCGATAAGAACAAGCTTCGCCGCGATGCACACATGCTCGTCTCTGACCTCATAGACAGCGGAATTATGGAATAAGAAGACGACAAGCTTTAGAAATAAGCCTGTCACCAGTTATCGTTACACCCGCTCCATTACATTACTTTGCAATTAATCTGACTATCAGGTACACGAGGCCAGCCGGGATCAGTGTCATGTAGAGCATACAGGTGCCACATCCGCCGCCATTATTGCCACCGCCGTTTCCGCTGCCTCCGCTCTGATGTCGCTGCTCTTCTTCCTCTTCAAAAACACCGATAGTAGTGGCATCATCAAAACCATCGACTTTCCCGTCTCCGTCCCAATCAACGCCAAACATATACCCACCTCCACGATTCTCTGTCAGTCTCTGACAACGGCAACTTTTTTATTCGAAAACGCTCTTTCCAGTTTTGCCGCATCTTATGTATATAAAGCTTCTTCTATAGCACTTGCTGATGACTGTGTGATCATGCCGATCTTTTTCAGGTGTCCCAAAATTTCAACTCTGTAAACTGTTCTTATTTCCTTATTTGGGAGCGAGATCTCGCACATGATATTGCCTGTGCCGCTGATGCCTTTCCTCTCAGCCTTAAGATAGCCTGCGGCCAGCAAGAAACTATATACATAGGCAGGGTCTGATTCCAGCATCGGATATGAAACACCTGCATCGATCGCAGCTATCACTTTTTCGCCCTGCAGAAGACAATTCATGCGATCCATTATCATGTCATCCGCATTCTTGAGAATCTCATCAAGTATTTCATTGCTGCCGGTAGAAACCCAGTAAGCACTTGGCAGACAGTTATTATCGACATAGCTGATTACCGACCACGGGTTAAACACTTCCCGATCCCCAAACAGATATCCGTCATACCATTCCATCAGTTCTCCGGCCTTGGATTCATCACCATAATAGTGAAGCAGTTCCTCTGCCTCTGCTGTCGTGAAACCGAAATACTCCGAATAATCCGTATCCAGTACCGAATTGACCTTCAGGTTATTGAGTCCGCTGAAAATACTCTCCTGTGCTATTCTCAGTATCCCCGTCATGAATCCGAATGACAGGTGTGGATTATCCTTGAATGCCCCTGAAAAGAACGGTCTCATAAACCCTATTACCTTGTCATAATAATTATTGGAATAACCGGATTCTATCGGCGTATCATACTCGTCGATTATTATTACCGGAGCAACGCCATAAGCTTCATCAAGCATGGCCGACAGGCTTGCAAGTGCTGTAGTCAGTTCCATATCTGAAGCTTTTGCTTCAACTATCCTCATAAAATACTGTTTCTCATACTCATGCAGAACATTATGATCAAGTATCGCACTGTGGCGTGCATATTCATCCTGAAGTAAACTCGCTATCTTATCCCGCGCGTCTCCCCAATTGTCATATTTCACATCCTTGAACGTCAGAAATATTACCGAATACTTGCCCTGATACCCTCTATAGTATTCGCCACACTTCCATATCATTTTATCTCTGAAATACACGCTACTGTCTTCCTCTGTCTTCTCGAAGAAAACACGCAGCATGTCCATGTTAAGTGTTTTGCCAAATCTCCTGGGTCTTGTAAAAAGCGTAACAAACGGCTTTGCATCGAGTATATCCCGGATCAGCAGAGTTTTATCTACATAGTAATAATCTCTCTGTGCCTTTACATAATCTGATACACCGACAGGCAGCGGAAGAACACTGTCATATTTGGTTCCACCATCTCTGAATATCACGTTCACACCGGTTTCATGTCTGTATTTTCTGTACTTCCCAGACTTTACCCGTGAATCTCCTGGACGATCAGTATCGTCTGGAAGTAACCAGTTTCGCCCTTCTTTAGTGGCTCCGCTGATCTTCCCTTTACGACATAACTGCGTGACCCAGCGCTCCGTAACACCCCATTTGTCTGCTGCTTCCTGGCATTTCATCATAGGATCACCACCCAAATCATAGTCGGCTCCAACGTAATCATGTCATTGTGATATTGTTCCGATTCAAATCGGAATTATTCCGGTTTATATAACAGTTATATCATATTCTGATTGATATAAGGGTCAAAAGTACATTCTGCGTTTCTGCTTGCAGAAAAAGCAGAATGTACTTGGGACCCGTCCCACACTCGAAAGTAGCGATTTACGCAGTAAATCAGCGGATTTCGAGTGTGGGGAGAATTGCGTGAGTTTCCACCGGAAACGGAGCAATTCGTATATCATTAGATAAAAAGATACTTTTGACACCCACATCAACTGATTTGTTTTGAAATAATGATAAATAAACAATTGTAAAGGCGCAAAACTATATGAGCGATGAAGTTCGTATGAATGGAGCAGATGCAGCAATTAAATGTCTGGAGGCTGAAGGTGTAGAATATGTCTTCGGCTATCCAGGCGTTGCAATCTGCCCTTTTTATGACAGTATTCTGGAAAGTGATATTAAGACTATCCTGGTCAGGCAGGAACAGAACGCGGCACATGAAGCGAGCGGATACGCGCGCATTTCCGGCAGAACAGGTGTTGTTGCCGTCACGAGCGGTCCCGGCGCAGAGAACCTGATAACAGGTATTGCGACGGCTTTTGCGGACAGCATACCGATGGTATGCATAACAGGTCAGGTCGATTCTAACCAGATGGGGTCGGATGTTTTCCAGGAAGCGGATATTTCAGGAGCGGTGGAATCATTTGTCAAATACAGTTATATAGTACGTGACGCATCGGAAGTGGCTCAGATCTTCAAAGAAGCATTCTTTATTGCCGGCTCAGGCCGCAAGGGACCCGTACTC
>JAAZDA010000236.1 GCA_012512995.1 Clostridiales bacterium
CGGCAGCGTGGGAATTCCATATAAACCCGGCGAGCAGGCTAACGACATTGCAATAATAGGCGAAGGCGTTCACCGTGCATTCGATGAGATCCTGGTGCCGGCCGGCATGGGAGATGTTTCGATTTATACTGAGATGGGACGTTTCATGATGGGTGCTTACGGCGGCCTTGTGACGAAGGCTATCAATGAGAAGCATATATACAAGGAATATATCGGCACTGATGCATGCGCCGCCAATCTCATGAGACCTGCAATTTACGGCGCGTATCATCACATCACGGTGCTCGGCAAAGAAGAGGCGCCCTGCGATCACACCTATGATGTGACAGGGTCACTCTGCGAGAACTGCGATAAATTTGCAGTGGACAGGAAGCTTCCTGAGATCGATATGGGTGATTACCTGTTCATTCATGACACAGGAGCGCATGGTTTCTCCATGGGCTATAATTACAACGGCAAGCTCTGGAGCGGAGAGATAATGCTCCATGAGGACGGCTCGTTCGAACAGATAAGAAGACCGGAGACGATCCGGGATTATTTTGCAACGCTTGACGGAACGCCCTATTACAGTAAAATTCGATTTGATGAGGCCTGAAGATAACTTGTTTTGATGGTTTCGGTATGGTAATATACAATTCGTGCCGCGGAATATAAACGGCACATCTGCAGGAATGGCGGAATCGGCAGACGCAACAGACTCAAAATCTGTTATCGGCAACGATGTGAGGGTTCAAGTCCCTTTTCCTGCACTAACGGGCTCTCGGGGAGGCATTTGTCATCAGGCACCAGGCAATCCCACAGAGCTTTTTTTGTACAAAGCAGTACAATGATTAAGTGAGCATGGACAGAGATAATTACGTGATAAACTGCAAAACATTTGAGAAGCTGATTCATGATTTTCTGGCGGATCGTCTTGACAACGATACGGAAGAAGCTTTTATTGCGCATCTTGAAGGCTGCGAGAACTGCCGGGAGGAACTCAGTATCCAGTATCTTGTATATGCAGGTCTGCCCAAACTTGAGACCGGAGAAACGTTCAATCTCAACAATGAACTTATCAGCAAAATAGAAAGCGAGCGAAACCATGTGATCAGACGTAAGAAGCTTACAAATCTTGCGTATTCAATGGAAATGATCACCATATGTGCAGTAATCGCATCATTTGTTTTGCTTGCGATCTTTGCGTGAGGAAAAGACATGAGTAGTTATGACAATAAAAAAATCGTCCTTATAGACGGACACAGCATTATTAACCGGGCTTTCTACGGAATGCCTGATCTGACTAATTCCAGGGGAGTCCACACAGGCGCCGTCTATGGTTTCCTGAACATAATGTTCCGTATTCTCGATGAGGAGAAAGCCGATTATCTCATGGTGGCTTTTGACACTCACGCGCCGACTTTCAGACATAAGATGTATGACCAGTATAAGGGAACAAGGCATCCCATGCCAGATGAACTAAGAACGCAGGTCCCGCTCCTTCAGGAAGTCCTTAAGTCGATGGGTATATTCATATTCTCGCAGGAAGGCATTGAAGCCGACGATATTCTGGGTACATGTGCAAGAAAAGCCGAGAGAGAGAATATGCAGGTATCACTTGTATCCGGAGATCGCGACCTGCTGCAGATCGCGGATGACAAAGTCCTTATCCGCATACCAAAGACAGTAAAAGGTCAGACATCTGTCGAAAATTATCACACTCAGGATGTCATTGACCGCTATCAGATAACACCGGAACAGGTCATAGAGATGAAAGGCCTCATGGGAGACAGCTCCGACAATATACCTGGGGTTCCCAAGGTCGGCGAGAAGACGGCTCTTCAGCTCCTGACTCAATATGGAACAGTAGAAGGTGTTTATCAGCATCTTGATGAGATCACGAAGAAAGCGCTTCACGAAACGCTTGCCACGAACAGAGACAAAGCTGAACTCTCGCTAAAGCTCGCCACCATAAAGACTGATTGCGACATCAATGCTGATCTGGACGCAATGAAGATCGGAAACTTCTATACAAAAGAAGCTTTCTCGATGTTCACTGAGCTTGGCTTCAAGAATTTCCTTTCGAGATTCAATGACGAGGAAGCTATCGCCATGCCGTCATCCGCTGCAGGCGCCGAAGAGAAGACAGAGCCGATCATTATAAGTGAATATTATCAGGCGGAAGATGCTTTTGCGGTGATAAAGAATATGATCGCCTGCAGTAACGCAGACGACCATCTGTATGTCGGTGTTTATCCTGTCTGTTCATCCACGGGCAAATTGTTCTGTGCAGTGATCGCTGCAGGGGACAAGCTGTATTGTCTGAACATCTCCGATCCTGCAGAGCGGATCACCGGTCGTAAGAAAGATGAGCCGGCCCTCGACAGCGACTATATTTCGAGAAAGCTCGGGTCACTCAGAAAGATGAAGGCAGTCCGCGAAGACGGGACAGCTTCCATAGTACTTTTTGATATCAAGAAACTCTATCCATACCTTGGCATAGAAAAGAATGAATTTGATGATACAGGAATAAGGCTTGATGGATGTTTTGACGAATTACTTGCCTGCTACCTATGCAATCCGCTCAAGAATGATTACACGGAGGAGGACTGTGCGATAGAGTATCTCGGCGCGACTCCGCAGGCTTTTGTGCAGGTATTTCCAAAGAAGAAATATGATGAAGTCATCGCTGAAGCTGCGACCGATCCGGATACGAGTTCAAAACTTATCGCTTATTCGGGACAGATGGCCGAATTCCTTGTTCAGGCAGCTCCTGTTGTCGAAAAGCGGCTCAAAGATGAAGGAATGTGGAAGCTTTACACGGATATAGAGCTGCCGCTTTCATATATTCTCTATGATATGCAGAGGATCGGAGTTAAGATCCTTCCGGAAGCTCTGACGCAGTACGGCGCTGAACTCGGTGAGAAGGCTGACGCGCTCGAGAAGAAGATCTTCGCTGACACAGGTGAGGAGTTCAACATTTCATCTCCAAAACAGCTCGGTGAGATCCTTTTCGAAAAGATGGGAATAAAGGGCGGCAAGAAGACGAAAACA
>JAAZDA010000237.1 GCA_012512995.1 Clostridiales bacterium
AAACAACGGCAAAACATATATCACTCTCGTGCCAGATGACAGCTGGGATGAATTGACACTGGATTGATCTGAATAAAAAGTTTGAGCAGAGGCAGCGAACATAAGTATTAAGGGTACTTATGCAAGCTGCCTTTATGTTAACAGGAAAGGACTATCAGTGACAGGCGATAAAAAAGATATGAATAATAATGAAGACACCAACAAGACAAAGTCTTCGGATCCTGAAAATGGTGCCGGCAAAAAGCCTCGCAGGAAAACCAGGAAGAGTACAGTTATATTCTACATAATTCCGGTCGTACTCATAGTTATTATTGTGGTCTTCGGAATAAAGTTCCTGCAGGATTACAGGACATATCAGGCCGCCAAAAATGAATATTCAGCGCTGAATCAGTACATATCTGAGACAGATGAAGGAACTGGTGATGCTGATAAACAGGAAGCGACAGCAGACGGGATGCAGAACGGGTCCGGCTCTGAAACCGGTGCAGGAGGAGAAGACAACGCATTCCAGCATCTGACAATTGACTTCGACGAACTGGAGAAGATCAATTCGGGATTTGTTGCAGTCATTTATGTGCCATCGCTGGATCTTCGATATCCGGTAGCGCAGGCAGAGGACAACAGCAAGTACCTCAAAACTACTTTCGACGGTTCATATAATCCGTCAGGATGCATATTCCTGGATACAACTGCTTCGAAGGATTTCACAGACATGAACACGTTCATCTTCGGGCACAACATGAGAAATGAAACGATGTTCGGCAGCCTGAAACGCTTCTATCAGAAAGACGGACTGGTCGATTCAGATCCTTATGTGTACCTCTACACAAAAGATAAGGTTTTCAAGTACCGGATCTTCTCGTACTACCTGGCAAACGAGGGCAGCGCCTGCTACGATGATTTTGAGGGAGATGACGGATACGATGATTATGTGAAGGCCGCGCAGAAAAATTCCATGTATGACACGGACGATGTGGATTTCACGGATAGACCAAGACTTCTGACACTATCGACCTGTTCCGGGACAACTCACACGGTCAGGTTCCTGGTGCACAGTGCGTTGGTCGAAGAGTATGATCAGAAAGCGGAGAATGACTCCGACCAGGAATCAGACGGATAAACCGACTGGAAACACGAACACTTAGGTGAACAATCATCCGATCTGTAAGTCACGACATGCTCTGTCTTTAGAAAAGGAAATATACTGCAATGTACAGAATCGCCATATGTGACAATGATGCTGCACAGCTCTGCAATATTGCAAATTGTGTGCAGAAATACCTGATGGACCGACGTGATATGAATGGTGTAGTTGAGACATTTATATCATCGGAGGAGCTTGCTGAGCGCATCATGGAGCAGGGCGTGATCCCATATAATGTTTTTCTTCTCGATATTCTCATGCCGGATGTCAACGGCATATCTCTGGGACGATGCATTCGCGAGAAATCCAATGACGTTCCAATCATTTTTATTACGTCCACAAAGGACTTCGCGTTTGAGGCCTACGGTGTCAACGCGATCCAGTATCTTACCAAACCTCTTGACGAGAATAAGCTATCAGAAGTAATGGACCGCGTTTATGAAGAATACTGCAACCGGCCAAAACATATAGTGATGCTAAAGAGTATCGATGGGGTGATACAGACTGCTGTAGAAGACATAATGTACATTGAGAACAAGGGCAGGATCGCCACTTACTCTGTTACGACAGGCGGCGGTTCGAGGATAATCTGCCCGCATGCATCTGAGACGTTCGAACAGTCAGTCGGCGAAATAATGGATAACAAAGACTTTATTCAGCCGCACAAATCATATTTTGCAAATCTCAAATATGTAAAAGTTTTCAGAAATGATTCATTCACAATGGATGATGACACAGCGATCCCAATTAACCAGAAACGACTGGCAGCAGTCCGCAAATCTTATCTGTTATACATGTCGAGGTTGATGGGGGAGTGAGGGCCCTTAACAATACACATGAATTGCGGCGATTTGGCGCGGTAATCTGCATGAGAGCGAGCTTGGGTGGCGTGGCAGTCCGATTCATTTGCGTTTTCGATTTGCCGGTAGTATTTCACGGATCGGCAATCGTCTCAAAAGGTATGGGCAGGGCGTAATAGTAAACATATGACGATCGGAATTTTTGAGTTCAACAGAATATCGCTGTTATTCCAGATGATCTTCCTGTATGGGTTTACGCCTCACAGGTATGGCAGGAAGTTGACGATCTGCATTCTCGCAGTTGGCTTCGCCCTGGAGAGCATCTGTGATGCGTGCAGAATTTATCTGAATGTTCCTGAGCTTGTCAGGTCATTACTGTTGGTCCCAGAGATTGCCGCAGTCCTGGGATCGGCGTTCTTTATATGCAAATATCATGATCTTAGACCGATCAGCGTGGGGGTAACTTCTGCGGTATTCGTGTTACCCTGAGATTTCCTGTGCTCGCAAATGTGGTTCCACACGGGATCATTTGTTTTGGCGGCAATCACTCAGGTATCAACGATGATACTGTTCCTGTGTCTGGTGCGCCACTTGTATGCGAAGAAAGTCGCCCGGGAACTCACGATCAGGCAGAATAAATGGGTGCTTGTAGCCCTGGTGCCGTCCATGTTCTATCTGATCATTTACTCACTCAGCATACCGGGGACGGTCCCGGCGATGCCGCGCGATGTTAACACGATCGCAGTCTTGTTGCTGATCATTCTCATGAGTGTCGTGATCTGCGCGGGAATCGATCTGCTCTCGGAAAAATCAGATTTGATGGAGCAGGAGAACGCAAGACTTTTCTACAAGGCATCAGCAGATGGTCTCAAGAAGAATTTAGAGACACTCATGGATTCCAATGAACGTCTTTCGCGTATTCAACATGATTCAAAGCATTTTACAAGGATGGTCCTGGCCATGCTTGATAATGGTAATTATGACGAAGCCCGCAAAGCTGTGGCAGAAAAGGCGGATGCAGACAATAGGGCGCATCAGGTTTTCCTCTGTGAGAATATAACGGTGAATTCGATCCTGTCTTCATTCCAGATAATGGCTGAGAAGGCTGGCATCAGGTTCGAGTGCCAGGCCGATGTGCCAGGGAAACTCCCCGACATCAATGAATACGAGCTTGCCATCGCAATTTCGAACATGATCGACAATGCGATAAAGGCCGCAGGTCATTGCTCCGCTGATGGTGGTGAGGATACAATGACATGCAGCACGGCGGCTGAAAGTGTGCTGCAAAGTGGTGCCGCAGCAGGCAGATTTGTAATTATACATATAGTCCCAATAAAAGGCATGCTCGCAATCTCAATAAGGAACTCATATACAGGCACGGTCGACGTCTCAGATGGTACCGGACTTCCCATTAGTCACAACGGTGCTGGTCACGGCTACGGCATGAACAGCATCAAGTCATTCGCCGATAAGTACGGAGCCACCTTCACGTGGTCAACAGATAACCATATCTTCACTTCTAAGCTTCTGGTCAGAATGTAGGTATCGTATTTCGATTTATTGTTTACCCCAACCGGCAAAATCTCTCACAGAAGACCGTCGAATTCGCGGGTAAAGCAGCGAACCCGGCAATCCAAGACAATCAATACACAAATACGAAAAAACGAAACTGACCGCACTGGTCAGTAGGCGCACTCAAAATCACCTCTAAAAGTCACCCTCATCCCAATATTGTGGCAATTTACTTAAATCACGAAAATACAAAATCGACGCTAATTTCAGCAAAATCAGCGAAAACGATTACGCTTAAGTGTGGTATCATCCTATTAGAAATCCAGACCTATGTGATGATTCTGTGCTCAGGCATGAGATGATTTCCTGGCGTGATCAATGAGACAATAGTGGTGCACATGCATACTAACGCTCAGGCATGAGAGGTGAAAATGACAGAGAAAGATTGCCGACGACTTAGCAGGAATGATCTTATCGAGATTATTTCGCAGTTGCAAAAAGAAAAGACAAGTCTTAACAACAGGATCGAAACAATGAAAAAGGAACTGGGTGATAGTCAGGAGTATAGGGACACACAAGTGTAAGGAAACACAATTATACACAATTGTATGGCTACACAGGTGTAAGGAAGCACAGGTGTAAGGATAAACAATTACACAAGTGTAAGGGAACACAAAGGGGAAGAAGGGTAATACAATGAGGAGAATTTCCTGGAAGAGAATAATTGCAATAGCAGGTATTGTCACACTGATGTTCTCAAATCTGTCTGATGTAGTGACAGTATTTGCAGATGAGACGGTACAGGCGGCACAGGCCGCTGCGACAGCGCAGGAGGCAAAGGTAGAGGCACAGCAGGAAGCGCAGCCGGTCCAGGTGGCTCAGACTTCGAATGATCAACAGTCTGATGACCAGAACGGCGGTGACTCTGGAGGAACCGCTGAAAAAGCCGTCGAAACTGGTTCAGATCAAAGTGGAGATACATCAGGCACAGCTTCATCCGTGGCAGCAGACGAATCCGATGCTGCGTCTTCAGGTACTTCTGTTAAGGAAGACGGATCTGATGCTGCGACTTCAGGGACTTCCGGTAAAGAAGACGCTGCTGAAGAAGCTTCATCGACCGATGCGGCAGCCGAGGCGTCAACTACAGAAGCAGCCGACACATCTGAGTCATCTTCTTCGGATAAATCTGCAGTCACAGAAAAGCCAGAAGAATCTGCAACAGGCAAAACCACATTGACCGAAGTAGACAACACAGTAGCGGTCAAGGGCACCTGCAAAGTTGATGACGAGACAATAAAAGGACATGAGAGTTTTGCAATTAAAGTTACAGGTACTACAGACCCCTCAAGTTTTGCCCCCTCTATAGATGGATATACATTCACAGGAGAAGTTTCACTGGGTGATGATAAAGTCAGCAAGCTCAGGAAGGAAACGACAGAAGAGACAACAACATCGGAGAGAACAGTAACGAATGGCGCCGATGATACCGTTTCCGAATCTGTTGACGTAGCAGCCGGCACGGATGACAATTCCGGCTCGGCAGATCAGAATACAGAAACAGCCACACCTGCAACAGCGCAGTCCAGTGAAAATGAGAACGCGGCGACGGCTTCAAGCTCAGAATCGTCAGCCTCATCATCAACAACTGTTACAGACACGAACATCACCAAGACCACATTCATAAGCTACAGCACGGATGGCGAGAGCTATACGAAACTCACTTCGGACACGACACTTGTTTTCCATTATACGAAGGATGAAGTTGCAGAGAAGACCATTGCCCTCTATGGCAAGTGCGTTGATACAGATGACGCTGTTATAAAAGGCTACGGCAAGAAGTCGCTCACGGTCGAGGACACGCTCGATCTGACAAAGGCTCCGTTCGAGATCGACGGCTACACATATAAGGAAGCAAAGATCGATGATGTGGTAGTTACTGCTATAGATAAGAAGACATCCGATCCCGCTGATGACAGCAGCAAGGATTCAGGCTCGAAAGACGCTACGTCAGACAGCAGCCATTCAACTGTTACATATTCATACATATCAGACGGCAAAACAACTGAGCTCACGGACGACACGACCATTACTTTTGTTTATGAAGCTGAGGAAGCACCGGCCATCAAGCTCACGGCGACCTATGTCGACGAGTACGGCGATGCGATCGACGATGACCACACAGATGTCGAGTTAACTGGTTTTGCCAAGAACGTCCTGACAATATCCGCAGGAGAGGACGCAGCTCTCCCTGAGAAGATCCAGGTCGAGAAGGGCAGCAACAAGAAGCTCGTCATCTACGACTATGAGAAAACATATGTAAAGATCGACGGCAGGAAGACCAGGATCACATCTATCAAACGCGAGAAGAAGGATGATGGTTACAGTTATTCCGTAAAGATCGATGGCGATTCAGAGTACACGGACCTCACGGAAGATGGCACCGTCTATTTTGCATACAACGCGGGCTCCAAGACATGGTACACATATGAAGACAGCAAGGTGAAGGTCACTGCCAGACTTCAGCACGCCAACGCGATCCCCGATGACGCCAGGTTCCAGGTCACGCCCGTCACGAAGAAATCTTCAGACTACAACTACGACGCATACATGGCAGCCCTCAATGACAACGCCGACAAGCTCGGCGCTGACAGCTCTTCGACCGGCAAAACAAGCGACAGTGCGGATGCCTTCAACGAAGACAACACACTGCTCTATGATATTGCTTTCATGGGCCACCCCGTAAACGAGGACGGCACAGTCGACGAGAGCAAGACCATCGAGTTCCAGCCAGCAGAAGGCAATGTCAAGATCTCTATTGAATTCAAGAAGAACCAGCTGAGCGAAGACCTGGGCGCAACGAGCTCCGAAGATATTCAGGTCGTGCATCTGCCGCTGAAAGATAGTGTTGAAGCTGATACTACTTCTGACGCGAAAACAATTACATCAGATGATATAAGCATTGATATGGTAGAAGCATCGGTCAATTCCGATAATGCAGAGTTTAAGTTGAGCAATTTCTCTGTAACGGCATTTTACAATAACACATTTAATGATGAGGATTGGAAAAAAGACTGGGTAAGAACTACAGACGGAAAGTATTATTATTTCACTAATACTCTTTCAGATGATGATATTACAAGTATAGGTGGAAAAGACAAGATAAAACTTGAATATCACTATATTGATAGTGATGAGGAAACATTTATAAATAGTAAATACTACAATTCATCTTGTACACTTGGTATTGCTGGCAATTTCCATATAGTCGCATTTGGAACGGCTACATTGGGAGCACATACAAATGGTAATGTCTTATGCAAGAACCTTGCAGCAAGCAGTAATTTTGGAACTAATAATTATGACGAAGTGAGTTATGTTTCAGGAACTTATAATACGGTTAGTTCTGCAAGTGGCTCAAAGAACACAAATCCACTCGCACTTGGTAATGGCATAGAGATTGGATTTGAGGATAACGGTAATAGTTTTAGTATTATCAATTCAGGAAGGGCGACAAAACTTGATAAACCGACTGTTATATATAGAGACAGCGATTCTATCAACTATATTGATCTTGAGTCTGTTAAGTCGGAAATTTCAAATATTTCAACAGAACTTGCTGCAAAACAAGCTGGTGGTGTTACAGAAGCAACAAAAAGCAATACCAGAACATATACGCTTAACAATCCGGATAGTGTTGGTGTAATAAATTTAACGGCTGACGAAGTTGCAAGTATGCCAGCAGATGTACATTTTAGTGGTTTTAACAGTGGGCATGATGGAAGCATAATAGTAAATGTTAATTGTGGTGGGAAAAATGTTACTCTTCCGGAACGAGCATATATTTATGTTGATGGTGAACAACAAAGTACAAATGAGGTTACATCTTTTGGAAATGGTAAGATAATCTGGAACTTTACAAATTGTTCGCAAAAAACAATAACGGCTAAAAATATGACAGGCACTATCATAGCTCTTGGTGCCAGTGTTGAGTTAACTCAAAATATCAACGGAACGATTATAGCTGAAAATACACATAATTCCGCTGAAACACACAGAACTGATTTTACCGGAAAAACCAGCGGTGACAGTACAACATTTGGTGTTAAAAAAGCTTTTAAAGACGACAGATGGCCAGATAGTGGAGATTATAGGTTTGAGTTTTGTGCAATAGATAAAGATGGAAGCACCCCAATACCTGATACTTCTGAACTTGTATTAAGTAAGAATAAAACAAGTGGAAGTTTTGGTGATATTAGTTATCCATACGTTGAAGAGCAAAATAATAAAACTGTTGACTATTATTATTCGATAAGTGAAGAAGCAGGAATTAATGATGATGCAGTTACCTATGATAAAACTGTTTATTATTTAAAAGTATCGGTAAAGTATGCTACTGACAGTGCAACAGGCAATCACACAGCTACTATTACGGGCACTTGGTATAATACGACTGGTTTTGATAAAACAAATGATTACAAATCATTTGACAGAAACACCTTTGTGTTTGATTTTACTAATTCATTTACTGAAAAGACATCGATCAGCGGAACGAAGACATGGTCTGATAATAATGATGCTGCAGGACTTAGACCGGACACCATCACAGTGCAGCTGTATGCAGGCGGAACGGCAGTTGAAGGCAAGACAACAACAGCCAAAGCGACCGACAATTGGGCATGG
>JAAZDA010000238.1 GCA_012512995.1 Clostridiales bacterium
TACTGAGATTGAGAGGAAAATCGGCAACTTTTGCGCATCGCTTGTTGAAGATGGATCGACATTGCAACTTGGTATCGGTACAATCCCAGATGCCGTATTGCATTTTCTTGGGAATAAAAAGGATCTTGGAATTCATACTGAGATGTTTTCAGACGGAATAATAGATCTGGTTGAAAAGGGTGTGGTAAATGGCTCACAGAAGACACTTCATAAAGGCAAGATCATCGCAACTTTCCTTGCCGGCAGCAAACGTCTCTATGATTTCGTTCACTGCAACTCTTTTGTAGATCTCTATCCTGTTGATTATGTCAATGATCCGAGGGTTATCGGAATGAATGACAAGATGGTTTCCATTAATTCATGCATTGAGGTTGATCTGATGGGGCAGGTGTGCTCAGAAACGATCGGCAGCAGACAGTTCAGCGGAGCGGGAGGCCAGATGGATTATGTCAGAGGAACTTCCTGGTCCAAAGGAGGAAAATCAATCATTGCAATGCCTTCTACTGCCAATAAAGGCAAGAATTCACGCATTGTTCCTCACCTTGCAATCGGAGCATCAGTCACAACATCTCGAAATGACGTTGAATATATCGTAACGGAATACGGTATCGCATATCTTAAGGGAAAGAGCCTTCGCGAAAGAGCTAAATCACTAATAGCCATCGCACACCCTGACTTTCGCGAAGATCTTAAAAAAGCCTTTGACGAAGCATTTTGACGGACAGCCGGCGTAAATAGTTTCAACTATTGCAGATAGCGTAAAAACTGCTCTTTACAGGAAACTCTTCATTGATGTTGCGATTTTCTTTGCTTCTGAAGCTGCTTTGGAGGCAAAAGAGGAGGAGTTGTCTGCAAAGATGATACCGCGTGAGGAGTTGATCAGAAGGCCGCAATGGTCGTTGATACCCTTTTCAGATACCTCTTCTACAGAGCCTCCTTGTGCACCTACCCCGGGTACAAGCAGGAAGTTGTCAGGACAGATAGAACGGATCCGTGTGAACATATCTGCTTTGGTGGCTCCTGCAACGAACATGAGATTATCTTTGTTTCCCCATTTCATTGTCTCGCTCAGGACCTTTTCGAAAAGCGGCTGTTCTTCAATCTCCGCTTGCCGGTTGCCTGCAATCCGCAATGTTTCGAAGTCAGAAGATGATGTATTTGAGGTCAATGCAAGTACTATTGACCATTTATCGGCATAGGCAAGAAAAGGAGCGACAGAATCACGCCCCATATATGGTGCAAGTGTTACGGCATCGCAGCATAACGTCTCGAAAAAGGCCCTTGCATAGCGTTTTGCAGTATTACCTATATCACCTCTTTTTGCATCCGCAATGATGAAAATGTCAGGATAACGGTCGTGGAGATAGGAGGTAGTCATTTCAAGTTGAGCCCATCCCTGAACTCCCTCTGCCTCATAAAATGCCGTATTAGGCTTAAATGCCACTGCGTATTCTGCGGTAGCATCGATTATGGCACGATTGAAAGCGAAAATAGGGTACTGTTCATTTCTGACGCAATCAGGTATCCGGGCCGGATCGCTGTCCAGCCCGATACACAGATAGCTTTGTTTTTCTTTGATTTTGGAATATAATTCGTCGTAAGTCATCTTCTACAAATAATATTCATAAAAAAGTGCAATGGATTCCATTCCCCTGTAGAACTGAGAAAGAAGATAGCTCTCATTTGGAGAGTGGATCGTATCTCTTTCAAGTCCAAAACCCATAAGAAGAGGATCTGCATTGAGAATCTTTTGCATATCTGCAAGGATTGGGATGCTGCCACCTCCTCTGCTTGGAACAGGCTCAATACCATA
>JAAZDA010000504.1 GCA_012512995.1 Clostridiales bacterium
ATGTTGGAGTGGATGCAAATCAGTTCTTACCAGTATCTGTGCAGCAGATCCTATCATTTATCAACCTATAACCGACCTTCCGCCTTTTCATTAGCCATCATTTGGAAATGTCTGGCAAATATGATTACTACACATAGATGCAGATAATTTTTTTGCATGATAAAATAATACCGTTGTTAATGCCAAACATTGTTAAAGGACTAAACGACTTTACGCAGGTGCTTTTTAAGTCCATTCAAGTCGTTTAAATCCAAAAGAACAACATAAATAGGCGATTTATTGGACTTAACCCAGTGCTTTTATTATGGAGAGTTATGAAAATATATAATGATAGTGAATTATCTCGGATCCTCAGAGGTCTAATTGAAAAATTTGAAGATGAAACGGTTGAATTTAAAAAAGCGAAGAACAATCTTGATTTTAATGAAATCGGACAGTATTTTTCTGCGTTAAGCAACGAGGCAAACTTAAGAGGCAGATTAGAAGGCTGGCTTATATTTGGAATAACGAACGAAAGAGAGGTTGTTGGGACAGAATATAGGTTAACAAACCTTCAGAATTTAAAAAAGGAAATTGCTGAACATACTAATGAGAGGCTCACCTTTAGAGAAATCTATGACCTAAGATATGAGGGAAAACGAATAATAATGTTTCAGATTCCTCCATCCTTACGAGGAGTACCGACGATGTGGAATGGTGCAGCATATGCGCGTGAACATGAATCATTATGTCCTCTTTCGTTGGATAAAATTGACGAAATCCGTAGTGAAGTGGGCATGGATTGGTCTAAAGAAATTGTAGAGGGCGCAACCTTGGATGATCTGGATCCAGAGGCGATGCGTTATGCACGCGAACTATTTATAAATAAAAAAGCAAATTCCGATAGTTCATCTGTTGAAGAGAATAGCAAGACAAGAGAGCTTTTAGAGAATATGTCTGACACTTCGCTTTTGAATAAGGCGGGAATACTAATAAAGGGATCAATCACTCGCTCCGCACTTCTGCTTCTTGGACGGTCAGATGCCAGTTACTATTTTGACAACTTTGATCCTCGTATTACATGGACTTTATATAATGCGGATGGTTCAGTAAAAGCCTATGAGCATTTTGGTATGCCATTTCTCCT
The DNA here is from genome assembly GCA_012512995.1 of Clostridiales bacterium. Classification (GTDB taxonomy): domain Bacteria; phylum Bacillota; class Clostridia; order Lachnospirales; family Lachnospiraceae; genus CAG-791. The sequence continues at coordinate 1,127 of JAAZDA010000504.1, forward strand.
TGTTGTAGATAAAGTTTACGCCAAAATTAGAAATGAAAAATACAGATACATAGCAGGACAGATGACCCTTTTTCCGGATGAGGTCAATCAATACGATCCAGACGTGATTAAGGAGGTGTTAAATAACTGTATCGCGCACGCAGATTATCGTATGCATGGCAGAATTAATGTTGAGGAGTTTGAAGATCGCATAGTATTTATTAATTAATACTTTCCCAACCGATGAGACTATATAACAGCCTATATGAAGCCTGCTTTTTCGGTTGATCACTATATTTTCGCTTCTGGTTGGCCCGTTTCAGCCAGATATTGTGCCGAAAATCCCTCTTTTTGACACTAAATACCTTGAATCCTGTCGACATTTCAGGCATGTTTATCTTGAAATATAGTCTAATATATGTTATTATTAGACTATACAAAAGGAGGCCTGCTATGCCGATCCCACGTGAAATTTTGGATGTCCCGCGTCCAAAGAATACAGTTGTCATTGCTTATGGCAGCGACAAAAAGCTATACGCTGTCCGCCAGCGTGTCGGCTGCAGAAACGTAGGTGGCCGTCATCTTCCGGTGAACGGTCCTACGATTGGTCACATCGTTGATGGTTCCTATGTTCCAATCGCAAAGAGTGCTCCGCAGGATGTTTCTTTTTCACCGATTGATCTGAAGGATTGGGCCAGTGTCGTCCTCTGCGACCAATTGTTTAAAAGTATCCAGAACGAACTGTTTGCCGTATACAGCCAGCGTGACGCAATGAAGATCTACTGCATCTCTCTGCTGAGAGTCTGTGACAAAGGCATCCGCGACTTTGAGCTTAAGGAGGCATATGAAACTAGCTTTTTGTCAGAACTGTATCCTGACGTATCCTTATCGAAAAACACGGTATCGACCTTTCTGAATGATCTTGGAAAGACGATGTCACGCATCGTTACCTTTATGAGAAACCGGACAGCCTCTGTCTCTCTGGATCACCATTTGTTAGTTGATGGAACGCTCAAGTCGGATGAATCCAAAGTGAATTCTCTCTCTGATTTTTCCAGGAAGGCCCGGATCAAGGGGACAAGAGATATCTCTGTTCTCTTCGCGTTCGATCTGGAAGCGATGGAGCCGGTCTGCTCCAAGTGCTTTCCTGGAAATATGCTGGATGCCACTTCCTATGAAGCCTTCATCAAGGAGAACCGGATCACCAAAGGAATCATCGTCGGTGATAAAGGCTTCCCGGAATCTGCAGCGCACAAGGAGTTTGAAAGCCATCCGGATCTGCATTACCTTAATCCGATAAAGCGCAACTCCAAGCTGATTGCGCGGCACTCCATGCTGGACTTCACGGCGATTCTGCCCGGCTTCGAAGGCATCACTTGCCGCAAGGAGAAGTGTGTCGGTATCGATAAATGGCTCTATTCCTACCGGAGCAGTGCCAAGGCTGCCAAAGAAGAAAGTGACTGGCTGCGCCGGGCAAAGAAGGAAAAGACCTATAGCCTTGAAAAACTCAGGGAGAAACAGAAGACTTTCGGCACGATCGTGCTGGAGTGTGATCTGGATCTTCCTCCGGAGATCGCCTACAAAGCTTATGCCAACCGCTGGGAGATCGAGCTCGTCATGCGGTATTACAAATCCGCCTGTGAATTCGATGAGACCCGCGTGCAAGACGATTACTCTGTGATCGGTAGTGAGTTTTGCGATTTCCTTTCAACGCTCCTGACCTTTCGCCTGATCAATGCCTTTGACAAAGCAGGTCTTCTCGAGGATTACACCTACAGAAAGATTCTCTCCGTGCTAATCCGAGCGAAGAAAGCACGTGTCGGAAGCGAAAACTGGCAGCTTGTACGGATGAATCCATCTCACCTGGTGGTCCTCCAAAAGCTGGATCTCATTCCGAAGCCGGAAGAACCGCCCAAAAAGAAACCAGGCAGGCCCAGAGGAAGCAAGAATCGTCCGAAGGCTAAGGCACCATCCGATCAGACGGAGCAGCTGGTAAAGCGTAAACGCGGTAGACCGGTGGGCAGCAAAAACAAACCGAAGGCAGCTCCGCCAGAACCATCAATGTGACCAACAGGTCACTGAAGAAAACATCCATCTGAGGCTATGTCATTGTCGATATAGTCTCACTGGTTGGGAAACTACTATATAATTATAATGATCCCCGTCGCAAGACGGGGAAGAATAGAAACTTACGTCAGTGACAGTTCTTTCAACGATCCAGATCCCCGTCGCAAGACGGGGAAGAATAGAAACAATAAGGCTTGTCAATTCCTGATATCGTTCCGATCCCCGTCGCAAGACGGGGAAGAATAGAA
>JAAZDA010000239.1 GCA_012512995.1 Clostridiales bacterium
CTGCCAAGCGGATGCACGCTGTAATCAGCAGCTACAATGATATAGCCATCAAACATCTTAACGCCATCTGACCTTGCCCAGCAATCTCCTGAATAGCCAAGTGAACGAAGATTATTGACACAATTTGTCATGTCGAGATTGTAATACGTCTCTTTGCCGTTCGGTCCGTAATTGACGCCTGATGAACGTGTCAGGATCGAGCCGCTCCATGTGAAACTTCTTGTCTGTGCGCTGAGAATGCTCTGCTCAGTGGCCGTATCTCCGGAGTTGACCGCATTAGCAAGATTCTCTGCTGTCACTTCAATACCACTGTCCGTGTAATCTGCTGCTCTCGTTACTGAACCTGCCGCTGAAAAGATAACAGCGACTGCAACGATTGCAAATATTGTATTGATGATCCTGGATAAGTTACGCACTTTTTGTCCTCTTGTCACAAATTTGTAAAAAGTGACTGAGGACATATTACAAAACTATTTCATATTTGTCAAATCTAATATTTAATTTGTAACAAATACCGAATCCGCGTACCTAACAGTTGCCATAGCATCCTTTGCGTATGCGTCCGCGCCTATCTGCCCGGCGCACTCAGCTGTCATCACGGCTCCTCCGACAACTACTTTTGTGTCAGGCTTCTTCTGTCTTAGAAGTTTTATCGTCTGTTCCATTGACACGACAGTCGTGGTCATAAGGGCTGAAAGTCCTACGAGTCGCACATTGCCGTCTATCGCAGCGTCGACTATTGTTTCCGGTGCCACATCCTTGCCGAGATCCATGACATCATATCCGTAGTTCTCAAGCATGACCTTGACAATGTTCTTTCCTATATCGTGAATATCCCCCTTTACGGTCGCGACGATAATCCTGCCCTTTACTGCGCTCTCCGTGCTTTTCATTGAATCCTTTACCACGGCAAAACATGCCTTTGCAGCCTCGGCGCTCATAAGGAGCTGGGGAAGATATATCGTGCCCGCTTCAAATCCTCTGCCCACTCTGTCAAGAGCAGGAATCAGTTCTTTATTGATAAGTTCCATAGGCTCGCTGCTGCCAAGTTCTGCTACTGTAGCTTCTCTGGCCGCCTCTGTCAGCCCGCGCTCTATGGCTTCACCCGGGGTCATATGCACAGAAGAGCCGCCTGCACTGCCGCTGGCTGCATCTGAACTGCCTCCCATGGATCCGCCGCTCTGCGCTGCTCCTTTATTGACTGCTCCCGCTATATTGACTTCAGCAGTCAATCCGTATGCCTTTATAAATCCTCCGCAGTTCGGATCCATATCCATAAGTGCCAGAAATGAGCGGTATGCCGCCATCATTGTCTCATTGACCGGATTGATGATTGCCGCAGACAGACCATTTTGCATTGCCATCGTAAGAAAATATGAATTTATGAGCTGCCTCTGAGGAAGACCGAAAGAAATATTCGATACACCCAGCACTGAGTGACCATGAAGCTCGTCACGTATGCTTTTTATCGTATTCAAAGTCGTTACTGCAGAATGTGAATCAGCTGAAATGGTCATGGCAAGGCCATCGATTACTATATCTTTGCGCGGTATTCCGTAGTGTTCCGCAGCTTCATATATTTTCTTTGCCACTGCTATACGCCCTGCTGCCGTGTCCGGTATCCCGTCCTCGTCAAGAGGGAGAGCGACGAGCACTCCTCCGTATTTTGCCACCAACGGCATAACAGCTTCTATGCTTTCTTTCTTGCCGTTTACGGAGTTGATCATGGGCTTCCCGTTGTATAGCCTCATGCCCCTCTCAAGTGCATTTATATCTGATGTGTCGATCTGAAGAGGCAGGGCTGTAATACTCTGCAGCTGCCCTATCACAGTCTCCATCATTGCGCTCTCGTCTATTTCAGGCAGTCCCACATTTACATCAAGTATATCGGCTCCTGCCGCTTCCTGATTAAGTCCCTCGTTAAGAATGTATTCGATATCATTGTTCCTCAGCGCTTCTTTGAACTTTTTCTTACCGGTAGGGTTTATGCGCTCGCCTATTATAGCAGGCCTTGTCCCGATCTCTACCGCTCTCGAAAAAGACGAAACTACTGTAGCTTGTTTTGCCGTATTGGGGATAAATGGCAGTTTGCTGACCTTGTCTATCGTCTTCCTGATGTGTTCAGGAGTCGTCCCACAGCAGCCGCCAATGACCTGCACTCCCATCCGCGCAATATCTGCCATCGTATCTGAGAAGCCATCCGCGTCAATATCGTAGACGGTCGTCATATTCTCAGTGCGCGGAAGTCCGGCATTGGGGTCCACGATAACAGGAACGGAAGCACATGCGGCGAATTTCCGCACTATGGGGATCATCTGTTCCGGACCAAGACCGCAGTTTACACCTATGGCGTCGACGCCCAGTCCCTCCAGCATTGCCGTCACTGATTCTACAGTTCCGCCCGTAAGGAGCTTTCCCTTACTGTCAAATGTCACAGTTACAAAAACAGGAAGAGATGTATTCTCTTTTGCTCCGAGAACAGCTGCTTTTGCCTCATAGC
>JAAZDA010000240.1 GCA_012512995.1 Clostridiales bacterium
ACGACTCATCATTCCCAAACCGGTCAGGGAACTGCGCGATTGATCCATCATTAGATTTAAGCGTAGTCTGGTGCTGCGATCTGGCGCCGTACAAGCGTGGCTTTCAGAGAATAATTAACTCTGACAGCTGCGCTTTTTTTGTTGGAAAAATTCGAAACTGTCAGAAGTGACAGTGTGTATTTTGCACATTTTGCGTATCATTGAATTGTCTGAAAGCTCAATGAAAAGTTGATAGTTGTGGTAACAAAGTCCGAGAGTAGAGGGGATAAATGCGAAGAATTGTACTGAATATGCAAAACTATCTCTTTTGTGATGCGATTGCCGGGGTGCTCCGTGAAGAGGAATCAGGCTTTGACGTTCATGTAGCTGAGTCTTCGGATGAAGTCATTGATCTCTGCGGTTATGTGCGACCATATGCAGTGCTGATGGAGGTCACAGGCACATCTCCATATCTGATTTCGGAACGTCTTAAAATGCGCGACCGAATTAAGGAGAAAGTGCCTGAATGCAAGATCGTGCTGGTCGTTGATGAGAATTCGGAGAAACTGATAGCCAGAGAAGTGCGTCTGGCTAAAAAGGACAGGCTGATAGATCAGTTTATATATGGATCTGTCTCTGCGACATACCTGGTCGCTGTGTTGGATACGTTATAGGCAAAACAAAGCGAGAGCGCACCTTAGATGGACATGCTCGAATGAACACTGTCCCTGTGAACGGTAAACATAAATCTTTCATGAGATACTCCTATATGTGAGGTGGATGATGAAAAACAATAGATTTTTACGCGGTCTGGTTTCTGCAGGTCTGAGCGCAGTTATTGCGCTTTCTGCAGTTGGATGCGGCAGCAGTTCGTCATCAGCAGGATTTAATGCAGCCGAGGCGGCAGAGGCAGCTGAAAGTAAGGCGGTTACTGAAAAAGACAGTGATACCGGTGCATCAGATGCCAAGTCAGAAGATGAAGAAGACGACGCGTCTGAAAGTGACGCTGCAGGAAAAGGCAGGAAAAGCGGATCAGGCAAAGCTGACGATCCAGAGCAGATATCTGCGGACAGAAATCAGAAGAAGACCGGCGGCCTTGAACAGGAATCTGTAGATTATTCGATATATGACGATGCCGTAGAAGATTATTATTTCAAAGACGGTGATTACACTGACAATGTCGGAAATGAGATTTACTTCAATTACAGTATTCCTGAGATTACTGCTGACATCAAATGTGCCAAAGAAATAAATGATGAGATCAAGGGAAAATATGAGTATTATGCCAAAAACGAAATGAAAACCATGAAGGAAGGGTATAGCCTGGAATACGTGGCTATCGGGTGGTACAGTTGCCGTTTCAGTTCTGTCCTTTCCATAATCGTTTATGCAGATGATAATTACGGGTTTACAGAGTATTCAGTATTCAATTGTGATCTCGCTTCGGGGAAAAGAATATACAGCAATGATGAATTGATGGAATATTTCGGAGTTGACAGGAAGACAGGTGTGGAAGCTACACGGGATGCGGCTGAGTATTGTTTTACCAGTGGACATGAAGGACTGACCGCAAAGCAGCGCAAGGAGAGTTCCTATGATGAAGCACTTGAGAGGACTCGCTCTGATGAATATATCGTAGATGGTGCAATGATGTATGTTGATGATTACGGTGAATTCATGGCGGTGCTACCTGTAGCATCACTGGCAGGTGCTGACTGGTATTACTGGATTCTGGATATTGGCATATCAGCGGGGGACGATCCCGGTATTGGAAAGGATCAGGCGGGATCGGAAGATGTCCTGTATCTGGAAAAACATACTCCTGATGATGAAGAAGCGCTGGCAATATTCGGCAATGACGCAGACGTACAGAATGAAAAACAGTTTGATGCAATGACCAGTATGGCAACGGGAGAAGTCATTGAAATCAAGGGCGAACAATGCTCTGAGGTGGCACTTGGTACGGATCATAAAGAAAACTTTGTGATCGAAGATCGTTTTGCTGTCTCATCGACAGGCGCTATATATCTGTATGACATCCTGGAGGACGAGTGGTTCCCGTTCAATCTCCTTGCAAGGATCTATTCTGGCTGGAATGAGGATGTACTGTTTGTGGCATTCACGGATCCCATGCAGGAAGCGTACTGGTACGCATGCGATGGCGAGAATTGTACGAACGGCGTATCGATCGTGATCATGCAGTCCGGAGCACAGATGACGCTTGAAGAAGTGGAATACGTTGAGAAGACCGGAGAGTTCCATGTCATTAACATCGTAAAGGACGTTGAAGAGTGTGCCCGTGGCCAGAGCTTCCATTTTGAGATAGAGCCGGCTGAAACGATCCCGCAGTACCGCATATCAGTGCACCTGGGGGATCAGGTGGCCGAGTGGTACATAACGTATGACGGTTATTCAGAAAACGGAACGGTATATGTGACAGGATTTGATGCTAACGCAGTAGGCTAACAATGCGAACAGTTACATTGTTCGCATAGCAGGTACGAAGAACGCGGACCTGCGGGTTATATA
>JAAZDA010000241.1 GCA_012512995.1 Clostridiales bacterium
GCTGTGTCTGTTCGTGATACACTTCAAGCCTCCTGCTCACTGTCTCTGGCTTATCATCGTCGCGAAGAACAAGTTTGCCGCCGCACCGATCACAAACACCTTCCTGCCTGGGTTTTGCGTATTCAACATGATATGTTGATCCGCAGCTCTGGCATGCTCTTCTACCACCCATTCTACGAACTATATTCTCATCCGGAACATCAACATCTATTGCAAAATCGATCTTATCACCGGTTTTCCCGAGTTCTTCTGTCAGTGCATCTGCCTGAGGAATTGTGCGCGGAAATCCATCGAGAATATAACCATCACGGCAATCCTCATTGCTCACTCTGTCAAGGAGCATGCGGACAGTCAACTCATCTGGGACAAGCTTTCCTTCATCCATATATGATTTTGCTTCCTTGCCAAGTGCTGTACCATTCTTTATATTGAAGCGAAAAATATCTCCTGTGGATATGTGGGGGATATTATATTTATCTGCGATCATCTGAGCCTGAGTGCCTTTTCCTGCACCCGGAGCTCCCAGCATAACTATCTTCATTCCGGCCTCCATATTAAAGTCGTCTGCTGAGGTCAAAAGCCTCGTTTATTACCTAAATAACGGCCGTCCCTTGCGGAACAGCCGTCATACGTTGAAACATTATGCGAGCAGACTTCTGTTCTTGCTCTTCATAAATCCCATAGTCTGCGTCATTGACTGTACCTGACGGATCGTTTCCAGCACAACACTGACCACGATTATAAGGCTCGTTCCGCCAAATGAAACACTGGCATTGAAAACGCCTTTGAATATAAACGGCAAAACACCTATTATCGTGAGGCCTGTCGCACCAATGAAAATTATGTACTTCAATTTATTCTCGAGATAAGTCTGTGTAGGTCTTCCAGGACGAATTCCCTGGACCGTTGCGCCCTGCTTCTTAAGGTTATCCGCAATCTCCATCGGGTTGAATGAGATGGATGTATAGAAATATGCGAAGAATATCAGCAGCACCACATATACAAGAAGACCGATCGAATACTTGAGCTGAGCCGGTTTGCACCAGTAGCTTGAGCTGAGATACTTTATGAACTCTGACCACCAGCCTGTCCCGTTATATCCTACAAGTGTAGATATTATTACAGGGAACTCCATTATCGAAGATGCGAATATGATCGGCATTACACCTGCTGTATTGACCTTCAGAGGAAGATCCTGCCGGCTGCTCTTGCCATTTTTGAATTTTGCTGAATACATGATCGGAATATGTATCTCGGCATCATTCAGAAGTATTACAAGAACGATCATGCCAACTATGATGCCTACAATGATGATAACGGCAACAGTAGCTGTAGCTACGCTCTTACCTGTAACAAACTGTTCAAACAATGTTGAAATGTCTGAAGGTATTCTTGAAATAATATTTATCGTCAATATTATGGAAATTCCGTTTCCTATGCCATTCTCCGTAATACGCTCACCGAGCCACATCAGGAATGCAGAACCTGCCGTAAGTATTACGATACATGATATAACGCTTAACGCATTGTAATTCTCAAGAAGTCCGTTGCGTCCGAAACCAATTGCCATGGCTGCAGACTCTACGAGGGAAAGACCAATGTTCATGTAACGTGTGATCGAAATGAGAAGTTTCCTTCCCTCTTCGCCTTCACGCTGCATTTCCTCCAACTTCGGAATAGCAATCGTTAACAGCTGAATGATAATGGATGCTGTGATGTACGGAGTAATGTTCAACGCCAGTATAGACATATTCAGGAACGATCCACCTGTAAAAGCATCAAAAAGGCTGAACGCATCTGATGTTGTCTGCTGTGAGAACCAGTTAGTAAAATAATTTCTGTCAACTCCGGGCACCGGAAGCTGTGAACCGAAACGGATCACAACCATCATCAACAGCGTAAAGAAGATCCTGTTTCGGATCTCCTTATACTGGAATGCTTTCTTTACGGTGTCAAACATAATCGAAACCCCTTTGATCAGATGACTTCAGCAGTACCACCTGCTTTTTCGATCTTCTCTTTTGCGGATGCACTGAAACCGGCAGCCTTGACTGTAAGCTTCTTTCCAAGATCTCCGTTGCCGAGGATCTTTACTCCGTCACCGATCTTGCTTATAGCACCTGCTTTGAGAAGTGCCGCTGCATCAACGACGTCACCATCATTGAATTTCTTGTCCAGAGTGCTTACGTTAATTGCAATAATTTCTTTACTATTGTAATCCGTAAATCCTCTCTTGGGAAGTCTTCTGTATAAAGGCATCTGACCGCCTTCAAAACCAGGTCTCGGTCTTCCTGAACGGGCTTTCTGTCCTTTTGTACCAAAGCCTGCTGTTTTGCCGTTTCCTGAGCCGTGTCCACGACCCCTTCTGAAATTATCACTGTGGGTAGCCCCATCAGCCGGTTTCAAATTAGATAAATCCATTGTAGTCCTCCTTACGCAGAATGCTCCAGATCCATACCGGATCTGAGTTCCGCTCGCTTTTCACTTGACTATAGTGTAATTACTCGTTTACTTCTTCGACTTTTACGAATGGAGCGATCAGACGGATCTGTCCTCTCGTAGAATCATTATCCTGAAGTACCACTGAACTGTTAAGCTTATGGAAGCCCATCGACTTGATGATCTCCTTGTTCTTCGGAACAGCGCCAATTGTGGATTTCACGAGTGTAATCTTTAACTTTTTCGTGTTCTCGGACATGGTAGTTCTCCTTTCAAAGTTATGACGGACTGCTGAAATCAATATTTGAAATCAGCAACGTCCTTGCCGCGTCTTGCAGCGACTTCTTCCGGAACCTTAAGCTGGCTGAGACCGCTGAGTGTTGCAAGAACAACGTTCTGCTTGTTGTTAGAACCCAGTGATTTGGTACGGATGTTCTTAATGCCTGCAAGTTCGCAGACCATACGCGCCGGGCCACCAGCTATGATGCCGGTACCATCGGGAGACTTCTTCAGCAGGACCTGTGCTGAACCATATTCTCCTAAATAATCATGGGAAATACTTGCGTTCTCATCAAGAGCAACGCTGACTATGTTCTTGGCAGCGTCCTCCTTGCCTTTACGGATAGCTTCCGGAATTTCTGTAGCTTTTCCGAGGCCTACTCCTACATGACCGTTATTGTCACCGACAACTACAAGAGCGGTGAAACGCATGTTACGTCCGCCTTTTACTGTCTTGCTTACACGTTTGATGGTAACGACCTTCTCGGTCAGTTCCAGCTGATTTGCATCAATCATAGCACGCTTCATGTGAAATCAATTCTCCCTTCTCAGAATGTCAGGCCAGCTGCTCTAGCTGCGTCAGCAAGGGCTGCGACCTTACCCTGATAGATGTAACCGCCTCTGTCAAATACAACTTCCTTGATTCCTGCATCGAGAGCCCTTTTTGCTACAAGGTCACCGATGTACTTTGCAGCTTCAACATCATCTGTGTTCTTGAGAGCTGCAGCCACATCCTTCTCGACTGTTCCCGCGGAAACAAGTGTTTTGCCGGCTTCATCATCAATGATCTGAGCATAAATGTGCTCATTGCTTCTGTATACGCAAAGACGCGGTCTTTCTGCAGTCCCGCTGAAACGGTTGCGAAGCTTATAGTGCTTCTTCTCGCGGATATCCTTTCTAGACTCCTTGTTTATCATGGTTGACTCCTTTTATAGTCTTAATGTCGATTACTTCTTGCCGGTCTTACCTACTTTGCGGCGGATGGTCTCATCGATGTACTTGATTCCCTTTCCTATATAAGGTTCAGGAGCTCTCTTACCTCTGATCTCAGCTGCCAGCTGACCGACACGCTCTTTATCGATACCCTTTACAATGATATTCTGACCTTCTACAACTGTTTCCAGTCCATCGGGATCTTCCATTTCTACAGGGTGTGAATATCCTAATGTCAGCACTAACTTCTTACCTTGTTTTGCCGCTCTGTAACCGACACCGTTCACCTCGAGTTTCTTTTCAAAACCTTCGGTAACACCGACGACCATGTTGTGGAGCAGGCTCCTGGTAAGTCCATGGAGAGATTTTTCTCTCTTTAAGTCATTCGGTCTTGTAATTTCGATCTCACCGTTTTCCTGTTTGATCGTCATTTCCGCGGGAAGCGTTCTTGTGAGTGTTCCCTTGGGACCTTTTACAGTCACAGTGTTATTTTCTGCTACATCCACAGTTACACCTGCGGGAATAGCGATTGGCATTCTACCTATACGTGACATGCCCGTACCTCCTAATCAGAATTAATTACCAGATGAATGCGAGTACTTCGCCGCCTACCTGAAGCTCACGTGCCTTTTTGTCAGTGATGACTCCCTGGTTTGTGGAAAGTATTGCTGTTCCGAGTCCATCAAGGACTTTGGGAAGATTGTCTTTGCTTGCATAGACTCTCAGTCCGGGTTTGGAGATTCTCTTAAGTCCGCTGAGAAGTCTGTCATTCTTGTCCGAACCGTACTTAAGGCTGATTCTAATATCATTGAAACTTCCATTTTTTACGGTATCAACAGACTTTACGTATCCTTCATCAAGCAAAATCTGGGCAATTGCCTGTTTCATCTTTGAAGAAGGGATATCTACAGTATCATGTTTTGCAGTATTTGCATTGCGGATTCTCGTAAGCATATCCGCGATCGGATCATTTGTGCTCATATGAGTTTTGCCTCCTTATCAGAATTTACCAGCTAGATTTCTTTACACCAGGGATCTGTCCTTTATATGCCAGCTCACGGAAGCAAATTCTGCAGATGCCATATTTCTTTAAGACAGAATGCGGACGGCCGCAGATTTTGCAGCGCGTATATGCCCTTGTTGAAAACTTGGGCTTCATCTGCTGTTTGATCTTCATGGATGTTTTAGCCATGTTTGTTTATTCCTCCATAATATTGGTGAACACCTTTGCCTTACTTGGCAAAAGGCATACCGAACAGTCTTAACAGTTCTCTTGCTTCCTCATCGGTATTTGCTGTTGTCGTGATGATAACATCCATACCTCTGATCTTATCTACCTTATCATATTCAATCTCAGGGAAGATAATCTGCTCTTTAATACCAAGAGCGTAATTTCCTCTGCCATCAAAAGAATTAGGATTGACTCCACGGAAGTCACGGACACGGGGAAGTGCAAGATTTACGAGCCTGTCAAGGAACTCATACATTCTGTCACCGCGAAGTGTTACTTTACATCCGATCGGCATTCCCTCTCTTATCTTGAAGTTTGCGATCGACTTCTTCGCCTTTGTGTAAACGGGCTTCTGTCCTGTAATAGCGGTCATATCTCCGGCTGCTGATTCAAGAACTTTTTCGTTCTCCTTAGCCTCTCCGACCGCCATGTTAACGACGATCTTTTCAAGCTTCGGGACCTGCATTACATTGTCATAGCCGAACTTTTTCGTCATCTGTTCACGAATTTCGTCATTGTACTGACTTTTAAGTCTACTCAACGTTATAGACCTCCTTTCCGTATGGTTTAGTCGATTGCTTTGCCAGTCTTCTTGGCAAAACGTACTTTCTTATCGTTTTCGATCCTGAATCCGACTCTTGTGGTCTTGCCATCAACAGAAAGCATTACATTCGAAACATCGAGTGCTGCTTCCTCCTGAATAAGTCCGCCATCCGGATGTCCGGCTGAAGGTTTTGTATGCTTTGTGACCATATTGACGCCTTCAACAACGACCTTATGCTTCTTGGGATTAAAAGAAGTAACCTTGCCTTCTTTTCCTTTGTTCTTGCCTGCGATGACCTTTACATTGTCACCTTTTTTGATCTTACTTGTAGCCATATCTTTCTCCTCCTTACAGTACTTCCGGAGCCAGGGACAGGATCTTCATGAACTGTTTCTCACGAAGCTCTCTGGCTACAGGCCCAAAGATACGTGTTCCTGTCGGTGTCATGTAGTCTTTAATGATGACTGCCGCATTTTCGTCAAAACGAATGTAGGAACCGTCTTTTCTATGAGTCTTCTGAACTGTACGGACCACTACTGCCTTGACTACATCGCCCTTTTTGACAACGCCGCCGGGCATTGCTTCTTTGACCGCACAAACAACTGTATCGCCGATGCGGGCATATCTTCTTCTTGAACCGCCGCTTACACGGATTACCAGGAGTTCTCTGGCGCCGGTATTGTCGGCAACTCTTAATCTACTTTCCTGCTGAACCATAGTTGGTTTCCTTTCTTGATAGCATCTTACTCTGTTAAAAGCCCCGAGGTTCGAAGAACCTCGCATGTCACCTATAAGGTGACATTTCACCCACAGGGTGAAATTGTTATTTAGCTTTTTCTACAACAGAAACAAGTCTCCATCTCTTAGTCTTAGAAAGCGGTCTGGTCTCCATGACCTTGACTGTATCTCCCTCGCCGGCTTCATTATTCTCATCATGAGCCGTAAGTTTGTATGTCTTCTTTACGATTTTTCCGATAACGGGATGCTTAACGTTGTCTTCGATAGCGACGACAATTGTCTTATCCATCTTGTTGCTGACAACTTTACCGACACGGACTTTTCTTAAGTTTCTTTCTTCCATGATTTTTCCTTTCATGAATAGCATCTCTGATCATCAGATCAGTCAGCAGCCTTCCTGGTAAGTATTGTCTGGATACGAGCTATATTCTTTCTTACTACAGTTATCCTTGCAGGATTATCAAGCTGATTTGTTGCGTTCTGGAATCTCAGGTTGAAAAGTTCCTTCTTTGCAGAAGTAAGTTCTTCGTTTAATTCCTGAACCGTCTTATTCTCGAGTTCTTTTACGTATGTTGTACTTTTCATTCTTCTGCACCGCCTTCCGCCTGTGCCTTAGCAACTATCTTGCACCTGCATGGAAGCTTATTGGCTGCAAGACGTAGCGCTTCTTTAGCGTCCTCTTCCGATACACCGGCGATCTCGAACATTACTCTGCCCGGTTTGACCACCGCTACCCAGAATTCTACAGCACCTTTTCCTGAACCCATTCGAACTTCAGCGGGTTTCTTTGTATAAGGCTTGTCCGGGAATATCTTGATCCAGACCTTTCCGCCTCTCTTGACGAAACGTGTCATCGCGACACGGGCCGCTTCAATCTGATTGGAGCGGATCCAGACGGGTTCCTCGCACACAAGACCATAATCGCCATATGTGACCGTGGTGCCGCGGGTGAGCTTTCCGGACATGTTGCCACGGAACTGCTTACGATGCTTTACTCTCTTCGGCATTAACATTATTTATCGCTCCCTTCCTTATCAGCAAAAACCTGTGCTGCTTTGTCTGAGGGCTTTGTCGGAAGTATTTCACCTTTATAGATCCATACCTTTACGCCAACTTTTCCATAAGTAGTGTTCGCTTCCGCAAATCCGTAATCAATATCCGCACGAAGCGTCTGAAGCGGAATAGTTCCATCAGAATATGTTTCTGTACGTGCGATATCTGCTCCACCAAGACGGCCACCGCAGCTCGTCTTGATTCCAAGAACGCCTGACTTCATTGTTCTGTTCATGCATGACTTCATAGCTCTGCGGAACGAAACACGCCGCTCGAGCTGCTGTGCAATGTTCTCAGCAACGAGCTGGGCATCTCTGTCAGGTCTCTTGATCTCTTTGATGTCGAGGAGGACTTTCTTGCCTGTCATCTTCTCGATTTCTTTTCTGGTCGTTTCTATCTCAGTCCCGCCCTTACCGATTATTACTCCGGGCTTAGCAGCATATACAGCTACTCTTACTCTGTCAGATGTTCTTTCGACCTCGATCTTTGAAACACCGGCAGCGAGTAGTTTCTTCTTCAGAAACTTTCTGATGTTGTAATCTTCTACCAGAAGGTCAGAGAAATTATCTTCAGCGTACCATTTGGAATCCCAATCCTTGATAACGCCGACTCTCAGACCATGAGGATTAACTTTCTGTCCCATAAAGGCTCCTTTCAATGATCAGTTATTACTTATTATCTGCAGTCTCAGCATCTTTTGCAGCTTTTTTTGCCGCAGGCTTAGCTGTCTTTGTCTTTGCAGCTGTTGCTTTCTTAGGAGCTGCAGCCTTCTTTGCCGGTGCTGCTTTCTTTGCTGCTGTCTTCTTGCCTGTTTTTGCCTTGGCAGTCACAGTCTCTTCAGTTTTCTTTTCTGTATCATCTCCGGCAGCATTTGTTTTGCCTGCAGCGCCCTTTTCATCAAGAATGATCGTAAGATGGCATTCTCTCTTTAAGATGCGATAAGCTCTGCCCTGCGCACGAGGCTGAATTCTCTTCATGATCGGGCCGTTGTCTGCATAACACTCAGCAACAAAAAGATTAGCCGCGTTCATTCCGTTATTATTCTCTGCATTGGCAACAGCTGATTTCAGCAGTTTGTATATAACATCTGAAGCATATCTTGGGCTGTACTCAAGTAAAGCTTCCGCCGCCTCGACATCCTTGCCTCTGATAGCATCCATTACGAAACAAGCCTTCTGTACCGGGATCCTTGCATATACAAGCTTTGCAAACGGTCTTCCGTCCTTCTGCCCGTTTCTCTCTCTTTTGATTTGAGATCTATGTCCGTTAGCCATAGATACATACTCCTTTCAGTCTGATTGAAGTCCTTTCGTGTTAATTAATTGGACTTCTCATCCTTGTTATTGCCGTTGTGTCCACGGAATGTTCTTGTCTGAACGAACTCACCGAGCTTATGTCCGACCATGTCTTCGGTAACGTACACCGGAACATGTTTTCTTCCGTCGTGCACTGCAATTGTATGACCTACGAAAGACGGAAATATTGTGGAACGGCGTGACCAGGTCTTAATGACCTGTTTGTTATCAGATGCATTCATAGCATCGATTTTCTTCAACAGACTTTCATCTGCAAAGGGTCCTTTTTTAATTGATCTTGCCATGGTTTCCTCTCCTTATTATTTTGCGGACTTAGCGTTTCTTCTTCTGACAATCAGCTTATCGGAAGCTTTCTTCCTGCGTGTCTTATAACCCAAAGCAGGTTTGCCCCAAGGAGTGCATGGACCTGGACGACCTATAGGTGCCTTACCTTCACCA
>JAAZDA010000496.1 GCA_012512995.1 Clostridiales bacterium
AACTCAATTCCTATATTGCCAGTGTCAATCTGCAGAAGAATAAGTCCGCAGCACTGAAGATCAGTTTCATAGATCAGGAAAGTGATGAAAAAGCAGGAACCATTGTATCTCAGGTACTGAACGGAACTAAGCAATCTGGCACAGCATACTCAGCACCTGGCGGAAGCATTCAGGCCTATGTAGCAGTCGGCAGAAAATTAACTGTAGTAAGCAAAGCCAACGTGACTGAAACAGACTTCAAGAGCTATCTTACATCCTTGAATCTGAAGCCTGGAAACATCACCTATTCATACAGTGACAGTATTGCTGCAGGATCAATCGTATCCAATGCCACCGGAAGCTTCACAACCGGATCTTCAGTCAATTATGTACTTTCCAAAGGATCCTATAAACCATCAGATGCTCTTCTTGCAGCAGGCAGCTCCTATTCAAAGCTGACAGCTGATATAGCTTCTGCAAATGCATTGAATGCCGGCTGGACAGTCAGTAAACAAGATGTCAGCAGCACCAAATATTCTTCTGGCATGATTAATGATACATGCACCATATCAGGTAAAACCATTGCCTGCAAAGTCAGCATCGGCAAATATGTAACTGTACCGAATCTTGATAAGATGACCGAAGCACAGGCCCGCACTGCCTGTGAAAATGTTGGATTGAAACTGTCTGTCCGTTCTTCGATCTACAGCGATACAGTAGCTTCAGGTTTGGTTCTTGCACAGGATCAGACTTCCGGAAGCAGTATTGCTGAAGGTACAGTGATCTATGTGACATTGTCTAAAGGAACAGCCCCTACGCCTGCTTGCGATGTATATTATGAACATGATACCAGCGGCAAATGCGTACAGATTATGAAGACTGTCCCAGAGTATTCAAAAGCATTGCTCAGCCAGTCTCTCAACTACGACGGTATCGTCAGCGATACAACGACTCTGTTTAACAATGCAGGATTTACAAATCTGTCATTTGTCAAAATTACTGGTGATGATAACATTGACGGAAAGAATACAATTGAAAGTATTTCTGCAGAACCAGGTGCTTCCATCTGGATTAACACACAGATCACAATTAAAATCTATTCAAGCAAATAATATGCAGCCTCCTGCTTCAGAATCTCATCTTCTGAAATAGGAGGTTTTTCATTTGAAAAGGATGCCCTAAGGCATCCCCTTTGAATACATATTCTTATTTAATCGTAAGAGTCATTGTTCCATCTTCATCATTGGTGCTGATGGAATACGTTATGCCGTTGTACGTGACATTGTCTGTTTTTGTGCTGAAGTAGTTGTTTGCCTTGAACACATCATACTTGTCTGTCTGTGAAGCAAGCTGCCAGTATATCGTATAGCTTCCTTTTGCCAGATTTGTAAGATCTGCATCAAGCGTATAGCAGACATTATCCATGTTGTATTTGGTATTCAGTATCTTGGTATAGTCAACTGTGCATGCCTTATTGACTGCATCATAGGAATATACAGTTCCATCCGCCGCAACCAGCAGCATCTTGCTTACTGGATTATCTGCAGATGCAAATCCAACCTGATAGATCCAGGATGTTCCGACCATAGTCAGATGCCCAGACGCAAGACTCATCTTGTCAACTCCATATCCGCTTGACCGAACAGTTGGCTTATTGATCAGACTGAAGTCGATATTGTTCTTTTCAACACTGATCTCATAGCGATAGCTGTATACGGAATTCTTGAGAATTCGAATCTTGATGCCATCATGAATCTGATCCGCTGGATAGATATCCTGCTGCTGGTCAATCAGCTGAGCAGTCTTAACCGTCTTGCCATTGGTTACAGTCACCTTTACGATGTACTGTCCCTCAGGCAATTGACTTGCATCATAAGACGCTTCATACATGATCCGCGTATGATCTTTCCCATCAATGTAGCTGATTGCCTTTGATGCATTGCTTACTGCCGTCTCCATCGGAATGCTGGTACCCGTTTCCATATTGTAGAATGACAGTTCAATCTTTACATCGGCACTGTCTGCAGGAG
>JAAZDA010000242.1 GCA_012512995.1 Clostridiales bacterium
ATCAGGAAAACTACTACACCGAGGCAGAGCTCAGCCATGCAGCGTATAAGACCTTTATACACTATTCCAGTCCATACCGTGGGGTTTCTCGGGTGGTCATAATTTCTGCAGAGATATCCGAGGAAGAAAAGGGCCACAAGGGGACACCCTATGCGAGGCATGAAGTTAGGGAAACGTCTCAGGAGCGGGTAAAGGATTGCCATGCATAAAAGCATAGCCGAGATGTACCAGATAACTCCGTCAAAACCTCCGGTGAAGAGTCCGCTCATCTTTACCAGCGTGAGTTCAAAGAAATCCTTGCCAAACATGCGCACAGCTTCATGAACAGTAAGTCCCTTAGCTGCCCATACAAAGAAAAAGCCGATGATCCACGCTGTGATGAATTCAGGAATGATGCCGGAAAGCTTCTTTTTTATGAACCCGACCGTCTCTGTTCCAAGTCCCGTCCCAACCTCAGGCATTGCTGTCTGCGCAGATGGCGATGTCTTCGCGTTCATCTTTTCGGCCGAATTCATGCATAAATATCCGGATACAATAAAAAAGAACTCTACCGCAAGCGATCCCCCGAGGAAAAGACAATTATCATCCCCCAGCAGGTATCTCGTGTGATGAAGTACTATTATCATTGAAAAGACAAAACGGAGCAGATCGATCACTCCGTTCCTTCTCTTTACTGCGGATGCATTTGTTTTGACTGATTCTGCCATGTTCGACCTTATTTCAGATACTGCATAAGTTCATCTGCTATTCTTGAGGATGCGTGACCGTCATCAACGCTCTCTCTCAC
Organism: Clostridiales bacterium; assembly: GCA_012512995.1. Taxonomy (GTDB): domain Bacteria; phylum Bacillota; class Clostridia; order Lachnospirales; family Lachnospiraceae; genus CAG-791. The sequence continues at coordinate 788 of JAAZDA010000242.1, forward strand.
TTCAAGCCATTTATCGATTTCCTTCACATACTTTTCTTCATTAAAATCAAGTATGTTCTTCTCAAGTTCATCGTTATTCTTTGCGACCGGGAATGGTGTGCTCTCAAGCGTGAAATAGAAGCCGCGCTCATTGTTGTAATCAGCAATATCTCTTGCATAAATGAATGCCGGCCTGCGGCTGTTGATGTAGTCATAGATCCACGATGAATAATCGGTTATACCTGCGTCCACAAATGAAAGGAGCATCTGTATATCAGGGAATCGTGTGACATCTATCACGTTCTCGGAAATGACGCGGTTATTGACCACCTCATTCTTCTTATCATTGTCATGATAACGGACAAGAAGTTTCCACTTCCCGCCAAAGCGCCTGGACATTGTATTCACAAGACGATCAGCCTGTATGTCATATACCGCAAAATTGTGTGTGTCTCTGAATGTAGGAGCATACAGAATGAATTTGGAATCTTCATCAAGCGCATAATCTGTGATGAATTCTTTTCTCCATCTCTCTCTCGTCTTCTTGTACGAGTCAAAGAAAACATCGTTCCTGGCATGACCGAGACGCAACATCGGCGTATCCGGCCAGAATGTCTCATGGAAAACATCTTCTTCGAACTTACTGTTTGTTATGCATTTTGTTGTAAGCTTTCCTGTGCGCTCAGCCGCCACAGGCCACGACTCATTAGTATTATAGTGCTCAGGGTCAAAACGTTTGATGCCGAGCGATCCGTGCCATGTCTCATAGACCATCTGGTCATCCCTTACAGGGAAAGGATAGAATTTATCTCCGAGAAGAGAATTTATCACTATTATTTTCGATGAACACGCCGCTTCAAAATACTCATATGAGTTCATTTTTACAAGCGTTATGTTATCTGCTTCAGGAACCCCGTTCCTGTCTATAAGATTCGAGACTGCCCATACAATCTTTACGGGTGCCTGCCTGCGTACCAGCTCACGACATATATAGCGTGGGTTGCAGGCATAAGCATGCTGGAAAGTTATGAACATTATCTGATCATTTATCGTCCTGGTGTTTTTAGAAAGGATCTTGCGGTTCTGATATCCGACGCTTCTGTCAGCCCATGCCGCGAACTGTTTCCACGCTATTCCCGCCCGATGGAAGAATTTTCCCTCTACCGCCGCCGGATAAACTCGTTTTGCCTTACGTTTTAAAATCTTATTGATCATTACAATCTCCGTTATCGTCACAGACCGAAAATCTGCGAGTTCTCATTTGCATCTACTATTGCCCTGAATATATAGAAATCAATCGGTGTTGTGATCTTGATGTTCTCACTGCGTCCTTCCACAGTATACAGATCTACAT
>JAAZDA010000243.1 GCA_012512995.1 Clostridiales bacterium
CTGCTGGACGGAGAAATAAATGTCGACGTGGAATGCAATCCCCTGACGGGGCCGCTCCTCGCCGATGTTATCAGAAAGGTCGTCGCAGGCGAAGACGTAGATAAGGTCTATTACCTCGAGGAAAGTGTTTTTACTGCTGAGAATGCGGGCTCTGTGATAGACAGCAGAGCATACTGAGAAACGGAAAAGGAATCATTGGATTATGCTTAAAGTATTTCTTGTAGAAGACGAGATTGTAGTCAGGGAGAGCCTGAGGGACAATTTTCCGTGGGGAGATTACGGATATGAGTTCGCGGGGGAAGCCGGTGACGGCGAGATGGCACTGCCTGAGATCAGGAAAATAAAGCCGGACGTAATCATAACAGATATAAGAATGCCGTTTATGGACGGCTTATCTCTCTGTCATATACTCAAGCAGGAGATGCCGCAGATTCATATAATAATCATGAGCGGGTTCGATGATTTTGAATACGCGCGCCGCGCTATCACAGAGGGAGTTGACAGATATCTGTCAAAACCTGTGACGCGCAAGGATATGAAGGAAGCGCTCGAGGAACTGCGCCAGAAGATCGAGACAGACAGAGAGCAGCAGAGCTTCATTGATCAGTATCAGCTTGAGAGCCGTGAGTATGAGCAGTTCCAGAGAAGAAAATTTCTTGAGAGTGTATTCGGTGGAAAACTGAGCGTTGAGAAGATCTATGAGGAGGCCGGAAGGCTGAACCTTGATGTTTCAGCTTCCTGCTGCAACCTTATACTGTATTGCGTGTCGGGCTGTGAACAGAACGGGACAGGCGAGGAAACGTCTGAGATAAAGAATACCGAAGCTGATCTCGCGGGGTATTTCCTGAGATTCAAGGAATATATTCTGTCGCGGTGGAACATGAACGCTTACTGCGTCATAGTCCGTGGAGACAGGGATACGGTCATTGACTATACAAGAAGAGGAGTCGATAAAGTGACTGAGATATGCGGCTCTCTTGGAAAAGACAGCTGTTGGTATGTGACAGCCGGCACCCCGGTGGAAAGATTCAGCCAGCTTCGCGAATGTTTTGACGGAGCGAACCATGCATTTTCCAGAAGATACTGGAGGCCAGAGGAACATGTACTCGAGCAGATCCTGAGCGAACCGGACACGGCCGACAAAGAGCGCGACACGCTTCAGAACCTTGATGCGGCGAGTGTTGATCCGGCGATACTTGAGAGATTCCTCTCAAGCGGTCAGATGAATGAAGTCGAGGGATTTACGGATAGCTTTCTTGAAAGTCTGGGGGATGTTCTCAAGTCAAAACTCTTCAGGAACTACCTGATGCTGAGCGTCAGATTTGCGGCCATGCAATCGGCAGCATCCAGCGGAGTCCCGAATGAGCAGTTCATGGAAGGTCTTCCTGAGATAGCAGGAAAACTCGAACTGGAGACAGGAGAAATGAAAGAATATACGGAGACTCTGCTTAAGGCGGCAATCTCTGTGCGTGATAAGAAAACAAATATTCAGGGAAATCAGGTCCTGAAGGATGCTATCAAGTATATAGAAGAGCATTACACGGATGAGCAGATATCGCTGAATTCAGTGGCTTCGTCGGTGGGCGTGAGCGGCAGTTATCTCAGCTCGTTATTCAGCAGGGAGATGAACCAGACCTTTGTCGAGTATGTGACCGGCAAGAAGATGGAGAAGGCGAGGCAGCTTCTTCGTGAAGAACAGGTACATACAGCAGAGGCGGCGGCCGCTGTTGGATACAGGGATCCCCACTATTTCAGCTTTGTCTTCAGAAGAACGCAGGGATGCACTCCAAGAGAATACAGGAATGATAATGCAAAGTGAATTACTGACGTGACAGCACACTGTTGCCGCGCACAAGACTGAAGGGCAGCACGACCGATCCGGCCGGCTGTCCTTTTATCATGCCTGTAAGCAGGCAGGAAGCTTCCCTGCCGACAGAGCGCGGGCCATGAGAAAGAGATGTCAATACGACCTTTCCTGTCTGTCTTAGATAACTGTCATCAAATCCGACTACGCTTATGTCACCTGGAACGGAAAGCCCGACATCTTCAAGAGCTCTTATAAGGGCATAAGCGACCATGTCGTTGTAACAGACTATAGCCGAGCAGTCCTCTATGCGTTCACGGCAGAATTTGCGAAGAACATCAGGAAGGCGGGCGCTGTCGGCGCCGGTCAGGACTTCGCTGCCAAGGAGAAGTGTGTGTGCAAGAGAAAATGGAAGACCATAGCTTATCATTCCGGACTGGAAACCAAGAAGACGATCTCTGCCCTGCACGGTGTCACTCTGAAAGAGGCAGGCAATATTCCGGTGCCCCAGGGATACGAGGTGCTGCACGAGCGAGAAGGAGCCTTGAAAGTTATCGTCCATGACAACCGGAAAATCAGGGAAATTCGGATAGAGACCATAAAGGAAAATGACGCAGGTCCCTGCATCGGCAAAACGCCTGTAAAGATCAAGGTTTGGATTGGAGAGATTACAGACACATTCTGATATTATGCCCCGCGGCGGAGAATCGAGAAGAGAGCGGAGTATCCTCCGCTCCAGATCGAAGTCCATGTGAAAGGCATGAACAGCCACTGTATATCCGCCGGCACCAAGCTCGCTGCGGAGCGAGCTGAGGATTTCAGGAAATATGTATTCTTCGGGGGAACTTAGAAGGATACTTATGCGGTTGCTGTCATCGTCAGGCAGCAGGCCTGTCAGGTAACAGCCGCTTCCCTGACGACGTTTGATAAAGCCGCTTTTCTCAAGACTGTCAAGGGCCCGGCGCACGGTCCTCCTTGATACGCCATATTCGCTGCACAGTTCCATTTCGGTGGGAAAGTGCCACTCATGTTTTCTGATCATTTCCGGTATAAGTTTTAAGAGCTCTTCTGTCAGCCTCTCATATATCAGCATTTGTTTTGCCGTCTCTTTCGCACAAGATTTTGACTTTTGATTTTTGGCAGGAGAATTATTTCATCTGAATCCTTAAATTTCGTCATAAAAAAATCGTCATGTTGAGAGTTGCTGACAATTTGA
>JAAZDA010000244.1 GCA_012512995.1 Clostridiales bacterium
CGCCGACTCTGTTCATTCACAGTGATGAAGATTACAGATGCCCACTGAGCGAAGGCATGCAGATGATGCAGGCTATTGCCAATCATGGCGTGGAAACAAGAATGGCAATCTTCCATCAGGAAAATCATGAGATCAGCCGCAGCGGAAGAATGAATGGACGCATCCGCCGTCTTAATGAAATTACGGATTGGTTTGATAAGCACTGCAGATAATCATGTCAGTTGCATTGAAAGACTGTGCATTGATTCCTCGGAAAAATTGAAGTAGTATAAACAGCGTGCTCTTAAGCACTGTCAGTAGCAGCTACCTGACAATAAATAAAATAAGGAGATGATTTTGTTTTGAAGAATAAGAATATGAATCGTTTTGTGCGGATCGCAATGATTGCGGCCGCGTATGCTGCTGTATCACTGAGTCTGTCCCCATTTACCTTTGGGCCTGTGCAGATTCGAATTGCTGAAGCGCTGACTCTGCTTCCGCTGATTTATGAGCCGGCGATACTTGGCGTAACATTGGGCTGCTTTGTTACAAACCTTATCGGTGCGGCAATGGGCACAAACCTCTTGGGGTTCATGGATGTTGGCATAGGAACTGCCGCAACATTTATAGCGGCTCTGCTTACGTACCGATTGAGAAACGTGAAGTGCAGGGACATACCAGTATGGAGTATTCTGATGCCGGTTATTCTGAATGGTGTCATTATCGGCATTGAACTTGGCGCAGTGCTGTTTCCTAATTCGGTATTGATCGGATCTCTGATCAGCGGAATAGAGGTTGCAGCAGGAGAACTTGCGTCTGTCATTGCCGGCTGGTTTTTAATCAAAACACTGAAAAAGACAAAACTGTTTCAGTGAGGATCAGAGGATTTACAAGCGAAGCCGATTGATTTTTCAGGATAAGACCGCAAACTACCTCTTGCTGGTCTTTTTTCTTATATGTGCGTTTATATAGGGATTTACTTGCATTATACCTGCTTAATAATGAACAGATAATTATATATGTTATACAAATTAAACAATAATAGTGCAAAATGTGCATAATTGTAAGTAAAATAGTCAATTAGTGTTGAAAATTACAAATAATGCGTTATTATAAATCTGCATAAGTGGGAGTTTAATATGAAAAAGACAAAAGTATATGTTTCTAAAATGTTTAAAGTTTCTTTAGCAGCTCTGCTGGGCTTTACAGTTTTACAAGGGCTGAATGGTGTATATGCGGATCAGAATGATGGTACACAAACGCTGACAGATACAGAAGCGGGTACAGAGAGTCCTGCATCTGATGCAGAAGGAGAATCGAAATCGGCAGATGACGCCGGATTGACAGAAGATCCTAAAACGCCGCTGGACTCAGCAAATGAAGAACAGAGTGAAGCAATTGTCGAAAATGAACCGATACAGTATTTTACGGTATCGTTCTTTGACTATGATGGCACTCCATTAGCTGAAGCACAGCAGGTTGAGGCAGGAAAGAGTGCTGTTGCACCAAGTCATCCAGTAAGAGATGGATTTGAAGCGGCCGGCTGGGATACAGATTTTTCTGCTGTCAATTCTGACTTGAATGTAACAGCAGTCTATAGAGAACTTCTCTCTTATACCGTTACAGTCAATTATATCTTTCAGGTTTCCTACGAAACAGCTGCTCAGCCATTTGTCGCAGTTGTTAAAGAACATGATCCTTATACAGTCAGTGTTGAAGAACTGCCAATTGTAAAGGGATATCATGCAGTTGATGCCAGTGGCAGTACAATCACTTCTTATTCAGCATCATATGTGGATATTACAGAAAACATAAACGTTGATATCTATTATGTTGCAGATGGCGAAACATCTTATAAAGTTGAACATTATCTTGAAGCACTTGATGGCAGTTATGTGTTGGCAGATACAGACTATCTTTCAGCGTCTACAGGTTCTGCTGTTACCGCTTCCGCAAAAACATATACTGGCTTTTCAGCACCGGCGATGCCTTCTGCAAAGGTTGCCGCAGATGCTTCTACAGTTCTGAAAGTTGAATATTCACGCAATGAATATCTGCTCAGTTATGTAACTGAGGGATCAAGCATTGAACCGCAGATTCTAACATATGGAATGCCTTTAGAAGAACCGGAAGAACCGACTCGTGAAGGATATGAATTCGATGGCTGGTATACGGATAAAGAATGCCGCAATGAATTCGATTTTGATGATGACACGACGATGCCGGCATCTGACTTAACACTGTATGCTGGGTGGGATGAAGACGAAGCTTCCTATCAGGTAGTGGTCTGGCTGGAAAAGGCAGATTCCAAGAATAACGATGTTTATGAATATGCAACAACATTGGTTTTTGAAGGTGAAACAGGTGTCATAACAAACCTGCCGGATATCGACAGTATCAAAAACAAGTACACTTTCGCAATTGGGAACGAAAATGTTGGCGAAATCAGCAAAGATAAAAGCGATACGACAGTTTATATAAAAGGTGATGGATCATCCATTGCAAATATCTATGTCAATCGTAAAGAATACAGCATTAACATGTATGTCAAAAAGAACAG
>JAAZDA010000245.1 GCA_012512995.1 Clostridiales bacterium
AATAAACACTATGCGAATAATAATGCTTTCACTGTTTAGTTGTTAAATATAATAACAATTAAGCACAAAACTACATGTGAGAATAAAGCTGGAATAATTAATCATATTTGGGCTTAAGCAATTATTCCAAACCATAAACCTCATTTAAAAGTTTATCAGACATTAGTTCCCGTACTGCTTCCGGAATTGCGCAAATAGAACAACTGGGTTCACAGAATAGAAGATTATTATATTTCTTCTGATCATTTGGCTTAGATAGTATGCATGTCACTGAGTAGGCAGATTCGCTTTTTGAAAAGCAGTCCTCATCGCGTAATGATTCGGCTAGAAAAGTTTCGTTCAATATGTCCCACTGTTCATTTCGGGGTTGATCAAAACATATTGAAAACCGCAAATCAGTTGTGCCGAATTTATAAGACCTTGATTTAGTTGTGATTTTTTCCAACATAAAACACTCAGATCCTGCTAAAGTTGCAATATCGCAGATGTGCTTAATCTTTTTGCAACACAATTCATAAGGGTGGTCTGAAGAAAATGATATTTGGTTCACTGAAAGCTGGTTTCGAATCGCTTTGCGAAAGAATTCAGATGCCGGAAGAGGTGATATAACACCAGTAAGGTGCTTAAAATTTTGTGCCTTAAATATAACCTCAATAAATCTGCCATCAAAAACATAAAGAAATTTTCGGCCAACTAATTCATTTTTGTAGATCTTTGCCGCTGACTGAATAGTAGCGACGATGTGAAGACGGTCCTGACTAAAACGCATAATCAAATTATCCTTTAGAAAATGTAAACGCTGGGTTATCATGATGGTAACCCAGCGTTTTGGGACTTAGTAACACGGTTTTATGCTGGCTGTCAGCCGCGATATCCTTCCGGATATCTATACGTCGCCGGAATAATTAAGTCCCCGGCGCGGACTCACCATTTCTCCCAGGTGTGGGCGCGATGCCCTTCCGAGCATCTATGCGTTCTGGCTTGTTTACCTGTACCAGACACAGTACAGCTTATACGTGCCGCTACACGGAATCATTTCTGATTCAACTTCATACTAGCAGAAAGCGAGATTGAATTCAATTGGATCCCGTGGTTTTATGACAATAATCTAAGAACCTATCGCTTTTATATAACTTATGCCATCCCATGAAGAAATTTCCCTCATATTTTCGTTACCTTTATGTATATTTAAGGTTACGCGCATATTATTCAAGTAATAATATGGCGTGCAGTGGGTGACGTAAATATGAAAATGAGTAAGTCAAATGCACAGATCAAGAGTAATTCAAACGCACAGGGTAACACGAATTCAGAAGTATTCAGGAATAGGCTAAACAAACCAACTGACGATGAACCAAATGCATCACACAGGCTCAACCGTCATCGCACGATTCTTAAAATCATATTTCTCATCGACATTCTCCTGTTCGTGACGGCAATCGTTTTCAGCCACAGACACCCGGAGGAAACAATAATCGACGCGCGGCAGGTCATCGTCGCGCTGCCTGAGCAGCAGTCATATGTCACGCTTCCTGATTCCGCGGACGGCGCCATCACCATATCGAGCACAGACCCATACACGGACACGCTGACGCTGATCGGACCGGCGGACATGAAAGTCGCACCGGGAAAATATGTTTTGCATCTCGAGTATTCCTGCGCATCGCCGGGAACAATCGTCGAAATCGGCATCAACGACAAACTGAATTCTGACAATTCTGTAGGCAAATATGAGGCTCCCGTGACGCTCGATCCGTCTGACTCGGCGGTCGACATACCAATCAAAGTATCCGATGTCGGAAACTTCGAGATCCGCGTCACTTACAACGGCGGCGACGTGACGCTGCTTCTGGGATACGGTTTCTCCGGGGACCTGAAATTCCACATAGACCGCATCCTCGGGATCGCTGACTGGATGCGCAATGCCACATGGCTCGAACCGGTGGAGCGGATAAGCTCGATTTCAAATGAAGGAAAGGGCTACCCGTGGGGCGTGTTTTATCCTCAGCTCTTTTTGTATCTTCCTGCGCTTGCCGTCAGACTCGGCTGCTCGATCGAATTCAGCTACCAGATGTTCATCCTGTTCGTCAATTGCTCGACAGCCATAATCGCATATTACTCGTTTTCGCGGATGACTGTGGCAATTTCAACGGACAAGTCCTCAACCGCAAAAACATCGCTAAAATCATCTGACCACGTCACAGCAACCACAGAATCCTCGACTGAATCGTCTTATGATTCATCATCAGCGAAATCGTCAAGTGTTGTGACTTCGGTGCTTAAGTTAAGTGACGTAAGAATCGGCATTTTCGCCAGCATCCTCTACACATTCTCGATATACCGCATGGTCAACCTGTACTCGCGCGGCGCGCTCGGCGAAATCCTGGCGATGACGTTCCTGCCGCTGCTGTTCTATTCGCTGACGGAGGTGGTCTACCGGGACAGGAGCAAGTGGCCGCTTCTTGCCGTCGCAATGAGCGGTATCATTCAAAGCCATATTCTGACGACGACCATGTGCTGCGTCTTCGGCTTACTCTTCATTATTCCCGGACTGCCAAAACTCTTCAGGGAGAGAGACAGAATGTTTTGCCTGATCAAAACAATTGTCGTCACGCTTCTCATTAACCTGTGGACACTTGTGCCGCTCGTGAAATGCATGTCGCTGCCCATAAAGGCGCTGACTGAGAGCGACAAAATGAACATTGCCATCAACGGCCGCAATCTCATCAACAGCGACGCCTCGGCGGAAATGATGCTGGGCAGGCTCCTAAATTCGACGGGCGGCGTCATCACTGATAAATGGCATTATTCTTCCGAACTCAGAGTCCTCAACACCCAGCTCGTGTATCGCCTTGCGATGGCACTCTTTCCGGATAACTGGCATTACGCGAGAGTCTTTTCGGTGGCTGTTTTCTTAATGATCCTGATCCTGTCAGCTCTGCTCCTCGTAAAGGCGGCAAAACTCGGAACTGCCGGCCTCTGGTGGTGCGCAGCAGTAGCTTTGCCTGTTGGCCAGTGGTACGGCTGGAACGTGATCTACAACTCATACTACATTCCGCACATCGCCATATCCATGGTGTCAGTCGCGCTGATAATTGCATATTCAAGATCAGCGAAAAGTCAGACAACCGTGCAGCAAGAGAGTCAGACAGCTCCGGTGCTGCTGAGTCAAACAGCCGTTCAACAGCAGAGACAGCTGCTGAGCCTGAGGGGCATAGCCGGTGTCCTGGGCGTATGTGCGGGTTTTGCCTCGCTATATATGCTCTACAAAATAATAGGGAATAGGAGATCTGAATTAAGTCAGCGTTTTCTTTTCCTGTTTATTGGCATTTCGATAATAATATGCCTGATTGTGTACAGCCAGATTTCAATTTACAACTGCTCTTATTGGATTCCACTCCTACCATTTGTCATACTCGCACTCATAATGGGAGTGGAAGACTGGATCAGCGAGAAAAAGCCAGAAATGGGAGTGGAAGATTGGCTCTACGGGAAAAAGACAGGCGGTGATGTAACAGAGAATCATGTGAGTGCCACGGACAAGATTCAAACATTCATGTTCGGCAATCTTCAAACAATTATCTTTGCTGTCATCACAACAGTATTTTTTATTTGCAGCATCGCGACCATGCAAAACCCATATATCTCGTGGGTTCCGAATGACCTGACGATCCAGAATGTGTCAGATTGGCTCGTGGAGAATGGCTACACACAGGGCTGCGCGACATTCTGGAACAGTGACGTGCTCACTGAGCTTTCAGATGGCAGAATCGAGATGTGGACAGTGAACGAAATGAACGAACTCGACACGAATCAGTGGCTGCAGGAAACCAGCCACGACACACAAATGCCGGAGGGAGAGTTTTTCATAATCACAACACCGGACGAATACACTCAGAACGCGGAAACATGGAAACTTCCGGCGCTCACGGACTACCTCGTATACGGCGACGACAACTATTTTTCTTTGTTTTCGACAGCGTGGAAGAATACATGGGGATGTGAAGGATCGAGGCAAAGGAGCACACGAGGCAAGACCTTTTTGCATGGAAAAACAAGATAAATGCGAAAGAGAGATCTTCATCACAATATTTCAAAAAATGAGACATGAGTATAAAATATGCTATTTCTCAAAAGAATTATGACTAAATAATATAATTTAGTCTCAAATATTGAGAGATGCATATATAAATTGCTCAATTGTTATGATACAATTGATTCAAAGAAAGAGGTGAGCAGAATGACAAAGTTCATGAGTAATGTGAATAAGTATTTGTCAGAAATGAAGATCAAACAATCATATATCAGTATGGTTTCCGGTATAGATAAGAATAAACTATCCCGCTTATTGACAGGTGTACAGGAAGAAAATGGAACAGACATTGAAAAACTGGCCGGGGCATTAGGAAAGAATCCCGGCTTCTTTCTGGAAGATTCTTTTTCCATACCTGAAATAAGTACTTATTCGTCTCATAAAATTGCATTTTATGCAGGAGAACCATCACAGGAACAGGAAAAGATCGCGGCTGAGCTAATGGAGCTGATGGAGAATATTGATGAAGTCATCAGCGCAAGAAGCCGTCTTGGAATCATTAATGTTAACAGGTAGACTATGCCTGCCTGTTAACATACGAGATTGATGCTTCGCATGACCACGAGCTGTCATCATAAAGCGAATTCATGAGGATCAGATATGAACACAGACAAACTTCGAATGATTATCGATTATAGCAAAGGACACAGAGAAGATATCAGTTCAATGATAAGGAAGTTTTGCGCTATTACGGGAATGGATTACGACAATGATGTACTTAATATCCTTCAGATAGTCAGATCTTCATTCAGGGAAAGAGGATATCTTGTTTTTGAAATGCCATTTGCAGATGGCGAAATCGGAGCATTGTGCTATAAGGGCGATGGGATGGGCTATGTGGTAATCAACACATCACTGCCAAGAGTTAACGCAAATTTTGCAATTACGCATGAAATCTACCATGTTTTCTTTCAGGAGAGCGAATTCGTATCAAAAATCGAGTTTTCGAACGATGATTATTATGATCACGAGGAAGAATACGCCGCAAATCTTATGGCGGGAATGATGTTAATGCCTGAGATCAGCTTCAGAAGAATGTACAGAAGATTCAGTGAGGAATCAAAAGGAAATGAACTTGATACGATAATAAGACTTATGGCGTATTACCAGGTGCCATATATGGCTGCTCTGGTCAGATGCTATGAACTGGACCTGCCGGCAAAACATACTATTCCTGAAGAGTTGCTCAGCATTACGAGAGCAGATGTTAAGGGCAAATTCAGAGAAATGTGGCTGGATGACAGCATACTGGAAGCTTCAAATAAAGATGACTATGAACTGATAGAATCGTTTGTTGAGAACAAGGGCAAAGAGTATATTAAAGATTCTTATATTAATGAACGAACACTGAAAAAAGCACTGCACAACATGCGAACCCTCCATGACAAGATAGAGGGGGAGTAAGCCATGACAACACAATACACTGAAATCCCGCATAACTGGAATGAGGTCAGGAACCTTGTGGAAACAGACTTCAGAAGAATTGTCAGCATAATCACGGGATCAGGAAAACTATTTTTCTACGATACCTGTTCTTTCATAAAACATGCGAATCTTCATGATGACGAGGTGGGCTTTTTTGTGGATTATTACAAGAAGCAAGATGTGCACATCGTTGTTACCAGATGCGTGATAATGGAACTTGCGTCCCTCAGCGGCAATCTGAATAAAGAATATGTCAGATTCTTCGGGCGGCTAAAGTCGGCAGGACTGGAAACTATTGTTTTGAATGAGGAAAACCTGTTCGACATCCTTTCTGTCTGCTTCTCAAATAACAAAACTGTTAATTCATATCTGTCATGGTCTGTCAGAATGATGCAGAACCCGGTAAGTACAATAACAGAAACGCTTAAGAGAGATGACCTGTTATATGATGAGCTCATATCTGGTGCAAAACTGGATGCATCAGACATATACAGGCGCTTTTTTGCATCAGTGAGAGGAAGAAAAGAAGCATCAGATAATCTTGGAGAAGAGTTGATTGGAATATGCACACATGTTTTGTCTCATTTACCTGGTGTGAAAGATGGGAAACTGTGTGTTGTGACGGAAGACAAAGAGGCGGCAGCAAAAATCGGCTCACTTATAAACAGAACAAATAAACAATACAAGGGCGCGAGGATAGTAATTTACAGCACGCCAAAACTGACACAGTGTATGTATCATGATCATATGGAGTTGTCCGAACAAAACATTGTGAGGATACTATCACACGGATCCAACGCGAATATTACTGTCATTGGAACGACCATTTACGATCTTGCCGTGAACGACAAAATATCCATGACCTGTGAAGAATTAGCCAGGAAAATAATGGAACCGAATGGAATAAATATTGTTTTCTAGATGAGATATACATACCTTAACGAAAGTTACAGCCAGAATATATGAAGACGCAGTGTCAATTGATTTCTTCATCTCCGTCTGCTAGAATTAGTTTAACTCGATAGCCACCGAGTCGGAGGAAACCGAACAAAAATGCAATTCATCGGACGAGAAGAACAATTAAGCAAAATTGAGAAAGCAATAAGTGAAGATCAGATGCATGTTTCGCTGATATATGGGCGTAGACGTGTCGGAAAAAGCGAACTTGTAAAACAGGCATTACAAAGAACTGATGTAAAGAGCATTTACTACGAATGCAAACAGGTTACTGAAGCCAGCAACACTCAGAGCATCAGTGATATCGTTTCGGCAGAATTCGGACTGCCAAGACTTGCTTATACCCAAATTGAAGAATTATTGGATTTTCTATTTAAGACAGCTATAAATGAGAAGTTAATACTTGTTTTGGATGAATATCCATATCTCAGGGAGAATGTAAAAGGTCTTGATAGTATCTTGCAGTCACTGATTGATAAATACAGGGACAGTTCAAAACTAAAGCTGATCATTCTTGGGTCATACGTTGAAATAATGAGATCGCTTATTGAACATGCTAACCCTTTATTTGGAAGGGTCGACCTGGTTATTGACCTTAAACAGATGGATTATTATGAGTCCTCATTGTTTTATCCGAAGTATTCGCCTGAAAATAAGGTGCGCGTGTATTCGGTGTTTGGAGGAGTGCCATATTATAACAGATTGATAGATGATTCGAAGTCTGTACGCGACAATATAATTGATCTTGTAGCGTCGCCGGGCGCGAGACTCGAAAATGAAATCTCAATGTATTTGAATTCGGAAATCGCAAAAATGGTGAATGCAAATGAGGTTTTTGAAGCTTTGGCTGCCGGATATTCAAAATACAGTGATATTCTTTCTCAGTCGCATGTATCAAGCGGTCCGACGCTCGTGGATGTTCTTGATAAGCTGATCCGCATGGAAGTAGTCTCCAAAACGACTCCTGTCAATGATGAATCTAACAGAAAGAAAGCGGGCTATCACATAAGTGATAATCTATCGCTTTTCTATTACCGTTATATTTTCAGGTACCTTTCACAAATGACAATCATGGATTCCCAGACCTTTTATGATAAATATATCAACAAGGACTTTGAAGAGTACTTTGTTCCGCACCAGTTTGAGGACATCTGCAAACAATACCTTATAAGGCAAAACAAGAAGCATGCGATAGAGCCGCCTTTTGAAAAGATCGGGAAGTACTATTATGACGATCCGGTAAGCAAAACAAATGGTGAGTTTGATATTGTAACTGAAGATGAGAATGGTTATGTATTTTATGAAGTCAAGTTCAGAAATAAACCCATAACAGAGAACATGATAGATGAAGAGATAGCGCAGATAAAACAAACAGGATTGACCTGTAGCAGATATGTCTTCATCTCAAGGTCAGGATTTACCTGTAAGGAAACAGAGAACACTACGCATATTGAACTGAAAGAGATGTATTAGTTGTAATGCCGTTCCGGGACTTGATCATTTGCCAAATAATCATTGTATTCGCGAGAACCAAACCTACTATTCCGTCACAAGAACACCGGAATAATGGACTTGGTTCTTTTTTTATTGCGAGACCAGCGAGAACTGTGTGGATATACATGTAAGACCGACCCGGGACTTAAGGAGTAATTGTCCCGACAAATTTAACAAACAAGTGTCCCAAACTATTGACTTTTGTCCCAACGCGGACGTACATTATTATGTAGACAGAAGTACATTATTGTAGAAGCGTGAATAAACACACGTAATCAATGTGTCATCAAGGAGTACTCATGAAAAAGCGCAACATCATAAACCTGATTAAATACTATACAGACGAAAACGATGTGGGGTTTCGAAACGAAGCATTTGAAATAGCCAGAGATTTTGACGAATCTGGTGACCATCAGCTGGCGGAATACGTTATGGCATTATTGTCAAACGCAAATACTTTTGTGCCACAGACAAGTGAATTCGAGTCGTCATTTTTTGATAAGGTCACGGTTGGCAATGAATCACTTCCATTACCTGAGCTGATAGAGCAGGACATCATAGGCATCCTAAATGCTGTAAGCCGTAATCTCGGGATAGGCAAATTCCTGTTTCAGGGGGCACCGGGCACAGGCAAAACTGAATCGGTAAAACAAATTGCCCGTATTCTTGGACGAGATCTGTATTCCACTGATTTTTCTGCGGTCATAGATAGCAAGCTTGGTCAGACACAGAAGAATATTGCTGCATTGTTTTCAGAAATTAACGGTCTGGCTCATCCTGAGAAAGTCATCATTTTATTTGATGAGATCGATGCTATAGCTCTGGACAGGACAAATTCAAATGATCTGCGTGAGATGGGACGTGCAACTTCTGCTTTACTAAAAGAACTGGACAGAATGGACGAGAGAGTCGTCCTTATTGCGACGACAAATCTATTTGACCATTTTGATAAAGCACTTGTCAGGAGATTTGATTCAGTCGTCGATTTCAACAGATATGGTCAGGATGATTTGCTTGAGATAGCGGAAACACTTCTGAATTCTTTTCTTACCAAATACAAATGTCAGGGAAGAAATGTGCGCCTTTTCAGAAAGATAATGTCATTGTATTCGCCAATCCCATATCCAGGTGAACTCAAGAATACTATAAGGACGGCAGTAGCTTTCAGCAATCCAAATGATGAATTTGATTATCTGAAACGGCTCTACTATTCCGCATGTGACGGGAAAACAATGAGTGTACAGGAGCTAAAGGATAAAGGCTTTACACTGAGAGAAATTGAAGTGCTGTCTGGAGTCTCGAAAAGCCAGGCAGCCAGAGAACTCAAGGAGTCGTAATATTGGCTCATAAATAATTGTATTGCGGAGTCAGCAGGTCGTCAGAGAACTCAAGGAGTCGTAAATGAACAATATACTGCAATTGCGAGGTCAGTTTCAGCAACAGAAGTATAAGGGAAATGTTGGTCCGGGAAATATACCGGCAGGGGCATCAGTTAAGGCTGAACACCTTCTTGAACTCAGTAAGCAACTGGAGCAAATACTGAATGAATGGAAAGGCCAGAAGATAATCAATGGCGCCCTTGTCAGTGCCCGTTATTACCATGTTGTCGCAAAGAGCAATCGCATAAAGGGTTTATTGGTCAAGGGCTCTGAAGATCCCAATGACTATATCTGTGGATCAAAATTTCTAGGCGATGACCCCATGCAGCATGTATTTGTATACTATGTAAAACTCGATGCAATAGAGGAGTCAATAAAAAGACTAAACGAATATGCCGACATTTTGAATAGAAATTACAACGGCAGAATAACACATGAAAACATTGTTGCAATCAATACAAAAGAAGACAAATCTGGATGTTTTGAGGGAATCAGGACATCATTCGTCAAGGTCATTACTGATGCGTACTATGTTCAGTATTTTTTTATAAGCAGGGATGATGAGGAAGCTGAATACAGACAAATAGTTTCTATTTATAAAACAGACATGAAGGCGTCAGACATACTGTCAAAACTCGGCATCAGCATGATCGATGACAAAATGATAGATGAAACTACATTCAGACTTGCCCCTCGTGAGTTTGAACTTCTGCGTGGCAAGGCGTCGTTTCTGATTGCAATGAAAACTCATGACATATCTGAAATGATGCCTGAGGATTTCAAAACATGTGATCCACAGATCGTTACTATACCGGATCCGACAAATGAACCGGTAATAGGAGTGATTGATACA
Source organism: Clostridiales bacterium (assembly GCA_012512995.1). Classification (GTDB taxonomy): domain Bacteria; phylum Bacillota; class Clostridia; order Lachnospirales; family Lachnospiraceae; genus CAG-791. The sequence continues at coordinate 10,202 of JAAZDA010000245.1, forward strand.
CTGTTTTCTTCGGATGTGTATTTTGATAAATGGGTGACATATAGCCGAAGAGTGGATGAAAATCTCGATGCTGTTCCTGAGGATTATGAACACGGGACAGAAGTGGATTCAATTATAGTTGATGGACCAACTATCAATCCCGAGCTGGATGATGGATGCGGCCGGTTCAGAGTAAGGCACTTTGGCGTGGCTTTGCATGGAAGTTTCAGTTCGTTTACAATCCTGAAATCATTAAGGGAAATTGTTGCTGAGAACAGAGATATCAAGGTGTGGAATTTCTCGCTTGGCTCTAAATCTGAGATCAACAAGAATTTTATCTCACCGGAAGCTGCAGAACTTGACAGAATTCAGAACGATTACGATGTGATATTTGTTGTTGCCGGAACAAATAAAATGGAAGCTTCCAGGGGAGAAATGCGCATAGGGTCACCTGCAGATTCACTGAATTCACTTGTTGTAAATGCAGTAGATACTTCAGGCAGAGCAACATCTTATCATCGTGTGGGACCGGTTCTGTCTTTCTTTAACAAACCGGATGTCAGCTATTACGGTGGTGACAATGGAACACCTATGAGGGTG
>JAAZDA010000246.1 GCA_012512995.1 Clostridiales bacterium
AATGGATACAATGAAAAATTTTTCTACGACCGCGGCGTGCTCTATCACTATCTGTACGGAGCGATGGCAGGACTGATGTCAGTATTCTTTCTTGCCAGAAAGAAAAAGAAAATGTGCAATTCTGTCCCTGCAGCGCAGGCACTGAGCCTTATGCGCAAGGGAATAAGGGAAGGATAAGGACAGCAGCGGATGATCCTTTATATAGCTGTCACGATACTGGTGCTGGCGCTCGGTATGTGGGTGCGCCCGCGTACAGCCGTCAGAACAGACAGTGGAATTTACAGCAGCACACTTTCAAGGCAGGACGCATTATCGCGTATCTGCCTTTGTGCGATTTTTGCCACGCTTTTTATTCCGGAAGCGCTCCGTGTAAATACGGGGAACGATTACGCCAAGTATGTTGATTTCATGCACAACATAGGCATCAGTGCCTATGACTACGTAGCGACAGAATTTGGGTTCAATGCACTCGTGAAACTGATATATTCTGCTTCCGGATTCGAGAATTATCTGCTCGTCTTCGCGGTCTTTGCGGCGCTGACGGTAGGGCTCTTTCTGCTGGCCATGAGGCAGCAGGCTGACAATTTCACATTTTCATTCTTCCTTTTCATGATGTTCGGGTACTATTTCCAGAGCTATAACACCGTGCGGTATTATTTTGCACTGGCGTTGACTGTTGTTTCGATAAAGTACCTTCAAGATCGCAGGTACGGTTATTTTGTGTTACTTATCCTGCTCGCAGCGACATTCCACAAATCAGTGCTGATAGTGCTTGTCCTGTACCCGCTGGCGTTGCTTCCATGGAAGAGGATACATATTGCTGCGGCGTATGCTCTTGGACTTGTGGTGCTGCTGACAAAAGATTTCTGGATGAAGGTAGTCGTTAAACTATATCCTTCTTATGAGGGTACACAATTCCTTTCAGGCGGATACAGCAGCATAAGCTGGACCAACATTGCAAGGTGCTGCGCGGTCATTATCCTGGCTATATATGTCTGGAGAAGAAGAGCAAAGGCAGGATTGCCGACGACAGCAGGAGGCGGTGTGCGCGGACGGTTTTATCTGTTCTGCAATATTGAGGCGCTGGGAATTTATATTTTCTGTTCGTTTATCCCTTTTATTTCCAGAATAGGCTATTATTTAACTGTGACGCAGATATTCTTCATTCCGGCGCTCATTGGGTGCATGCCTGATTCTACTGAGAAGGAACGGAGAGAGAAGAAGATCATTACTGGACTTGTCATATTGGCTTCTGTGATCTATTTCATAGCGCTGCTCAGAAAGATGCCTGATGACACCATAAAAATACTGCCGTACAAGAGCTTTTTGTTTAATGACATGCCGGCGATATGGTCGGACGTAAACAGATGAAAAATGGACCTTTTTTTACAATAATAATAGTCAACTTCAATTCAGGCGCGAAACTGAGAAATACGCTCCGAGGCGTACTTGCCCAGACTTCTAGAGATTTCGAGGTAATTATCAAGGACGCGGTCTCCTCTGATAAGTCGATGAGCGATCTGCCTGCTGATCCAAGGATCAGCATAATAAGCTCAAAGGATCGCGGCATTTACGATGGCATGAACATAGCTGTGAGACAGGCAACCGGCAGATACGTCATTTTTCTTAATTGCGGTGACGGGTTTGAAGGCACCGGGGTCCTCGGGAATGTGCACAGAGAGATCTTGTCAGGCGAAAATTCCGGTCAGAATGAAGGATATGCAGGCCCGTACATTTTTTATGGTGATATTCTGGAGCGTGCAACAGGGCAGACAGTAAAGGCTAACCCTGTGATGGACGACTTCGCATGTTACCGCAACCTGCCTTGCCATCAGGCATGTTTTTACAGCAGAGAGCTTTTTGAAAAGCGGGGATTTGATCTCGACCTGAGGGTCAGAGCCGATTATGAGCATTTTCTCTACTGCAAATATCGCCTTGGGGCAAGAACCGTGTATCTTGGCTTTACAGTTGCTGATTATGAAGGTGGCGGTTTTTCTGAAACGGCAGAGAACCGCAGGATTTCAGCAAAAGAACACAGGCTTGTGACTGAGCTTTATATGCCGCTTCGCAGCAGGATGTCGTTCGGAGCATATATGATCCTTACAATGCAGCCGCTGCGGGAGAAGCTTTCTCATGGAAAACATACGGCAGCCATATATGACAGGATAAAGAACAGTATTTACAACAGGAAGAAATAATGAGAGTTTTGTGGCTGTGTAACATCATGCTCCCGGCTTTTGCCGAATCAGAGGGACTTCCATACAGCAACCGCGAAGGCTGGCTGTCGGGCATCTTTGACAGGATACTCTTCGAGAAGACAAATGGAGGAGCGAGGCAGCGTGATGGTTTTTTGAATATTGATCTGGGTGTATGTTTTCCGGTGCCTGAGGCGATAAAGGATTGCCACAAGGTGCTCGAAGGCGTGGATTTCTATGGCTTCAGGGAGAATCTTGATCATCCTGAGATATATGACCACACACTTGAAACACGTTTTGCCGAAGTCCTCGAAGACTTCAGACCGGATATAGTTCATATTTTCGGATCGGAATTCCCACACGCGCTTGCAATGGTGCGAGCTTTCAGAAATCCGACACACACGCTTGTAGGGATACAGGGATTATGTTGCAGTATTGCTGATTCATACATGGCAGACCTGCCGTACAAAGTGCAGAGGAGAGCAACTTTCAGGGATCACATCCGCAGGGACTCGCTGAAGGAACAGCAGCACAAATTCAGAATACGTGCGCGCATGGAAGCACAGACGATCCAGCACACGGCGCATATTACCGGACGCACGGAATTTGACAGACGCGTGACCGGAGATATCAATCCGGATGCCAGGTATCATGTGATGAATGAGACCATGAGGAGCAGCTTCTATACAGGCACATGGGATCCGGATAAGGTCGAACAGCACAGCATTTTTATCAGCCAGGGTGATTACCCGCTCAAGGGATTTCATTTTATGCTGCAGGCGATGCCAGCGATAATCGAGAAATTCCCGGATGCAAAACTCTATGTGGCCGGCACATCGATCATAGGAAATGTCGGTGGGGTAAAGGCCGCAGCAAGAAAATACCCGATGCCGCTGTGGATAACGTCATATGGAAAATATCTCAGACAGCTCATTCATGACAATGATCTGAAAGGTCACGTGATAATGCTCGGGAAACTGAGCGCAGACGAGATGAAAGAGAGATATTTGAAGTCGAATGTCTTTGTATGCCCTTCAATAATGGAGAATTCACCGAATGCCCTC
>JAAZDA010000247.1 GCA_012512995.1 Clostridiales bacterium
AAAGTCTCCGGAATAGTGACAGATGAGGATATCAAATGTTTTGCCGAAGGAATGAGGATAGGCGAGGATATAGTGACGCTTCCGGCAAAACTTGAGGTGCTGAGAACTTCATATGAGAGAACATCTGAAGTCTTCGTCACGATCCATGAGGGTAAATTCCACCAGATAAAGAAAATGTTCGAGGCGCGCGGCAAAGAGGTGTTATATCTGAAACGTTTATCGATGGGGCCGCTCAGGCTCGATGATACACTTGCACCTGGTGAGTACAGGAAACTCAGCGATGAGGAAATAAGTGAATTGAGGAAATGGTGAGAAGGTTGACAACATATGCAGATGCATAAGCGGCACATTAGAAAACAGTTCAGAAAAAGGCGGTAAATATGACACGTAAAGAAATGGCAATGGATTATTTTACAAAAGGATATAATTGTTCGCAGTCGGTTGTGCTGGCATTTGCGGATCTCCTTCCGGTCGATGAGAAAACGCTTATGAAACTTTCGTCATCTTTCGGAGGCGGTATGGGAAGACTTCGCGAGGTCTGCGGATCGGTCACGGGGATGTTCATGGTGGCAGGCATGCTTTATGGATATGATGGGCCTGAGACCGGCCCTGCAAAGGCAGAGCATTACGCACTGATACAGGAACTGGCCGGGAAGTTCGAGGCGGAGAACGGCTCAATCGTGTGCCGCGAACTGCTGGGGCTGAACAAACAGCATGACGATCCGCAGCCATCTGCCCGTACTGGCGAGTACTACAAAAAACGCCCATGTAAAGAGCTTGTCGGCATGTCGGCGGAGATACTGGACAATTACATAGCTGAGCATCCGACACAGGCGTAATTCTGTTCCATAAGATGAAATGAATCTGAGAGTATCACCCGGCAAAAAGGCAATTCCTGATTGACAATTCCTGTTTGTCGGGTGATAATGTGTGGAGCTGTTACTTTAGCGGCACAAAGCATTAAAGCGTCAACGCGATAAAATCAAACAGCGCGGCGCATAAGTGCTGAACAGAAACGCCAGAGCACAAAACGCTCAGGCACGGGAGGAAAATTATGAAAAATATTAAGAAGTATCTTGCAATCGGTATGTCAGCAGTAATGATGATGAGCCTTGCGGCATGTGGAAGCACATCAACAGATGCGGCAACAGCGGCAACAAGCGCAGCAGCAGAGGCAACAGAGGCAGCGGCGGACACAGCAACATCTGCAGTAGCAGATGCAGCGGCAACATCATCCGCAGACGGCAAAACATACACAGTCGGCATTTGCCAGCTAGTACAGCACGTAGCTCTCGATGCAGCAACACAGGGCTTTATCGATGAGATCAACACTGAGCTCGGAGAAGGAACTGTAACATTTGACAGCCAGAACGCAGCCGGAGACTCAGCTACATGCACAACTATTGTAAACGGTTTTGTATCAGAAGGCGTTGATCTGATCCTTGCCAATGCGACACCTTCATTGCAGGCGGCAGCTGCGGCAACAGCAGATATCCCGATCCTCGGAACAGCTATAACAGAATACGGCACAGCACTTTCTCTTGATGATTTCAACGGAACAGTAGGTGGCAATATTTCAGGAACTTCCGATCTTGCACCTCTCGATCAGCAGGCTGCAATGTTCGCGGAGCTGCTCCCCAATGCAAAGAAGATCGGTATCCTTTATTGCTCAGCGGAAGCAAATTCAGTATATCAGTCAGAAGTAGTGAAGAAGGCACTTGAAGATGCCGGGGATACAGTAACAGTTTACACATTCTCGGATTCGAACGATGTAGCTTCAGTAACTCAGACGGCATGCAACGAGAATGACGCACTTTACATTCCTACAGATAATACGGCAGCATCCTGCACGGAAGCTATCAATAACGTGGCAGATCCCGCTGGAATCCCTATCATCGCAGGAGAGGAAGGCGTCATGAGTGGCTGTGGTGTGGCAGCACTTACAATCGACTACTATGAACTCGGCAAAACAACGGGCGCAATGGCAGTCAAGATCCTTACCGGGGCATCTGATATATCCACAATGCCTATCGAGTATTATCAGAATCCTGTAAAGGAATATGTTGAGGATCGCTGCACAAAGCTTGGCATCACAGTTCCTGATGGATATACAGCATATGTAGCGGAAGAGTGATCGTCCGTATCTATAGTTCCTTGCAGTGATTTATTGATGAGGGATGCCCTGCGGCATCCCTCATTTCGGCGGAAACGTGTTACAATATAACCCGTGTTGTTCAATAAAACCGCAAAAAAATATTTAAGCATGGAGGAAATAAAATGGGCGGAATTGCTGAATACTTCGCATCGCTGAACCCGGCGAACCTGCTGGGCAGTATGCCTGCAGGCATAGCGCAGGGACTTATCTGGGGAGTGATGGCACTCGGTGTGTATATAACATTCCGATTGCTTGATATCGCCGATCTGTCTGTCGACGGTACATTTACGACCGGAGGCGCCGTGACAGTTATGCTGATACTCGCAGGCTGGAATCCGTGGCTGGCGATGCTGATGGCCTTCATAGCAGGTCTTGCAGCGGGGGCTGTCACCGGTCTTCTCAATACAAAACTCGGAATACCGGCTATCCTCGCAGGTATTCTTACACAGTTCGGCCTGTATTCTATAAACCTTGCGATAATGGGAATGAAAGCCAATCAGGCGGTCAGTGTAGATAAGTTTTCACTTGCCATCACATCGCGCAGCGTTCCCATTGCAATATTAATGGGGCTTGTAATTGCAATCGCAGTCATAGGAATCCTTTACTGGTACTTCGGTACTGAGAGCGGATCGGCCATGCGGGCAACAGGTTGTAACCCCACAATGAGTAAAGCACAGGGTATCAATATCAACAACATGAAGATCCTGGGCCTTGCACTTTCAAACGGAATAGTAGCATTTGCAGGTGGTCTCATGGCACAGTTCCAGGGCTTTGCAGACATAAACATGGGGCGTGGCTCGATCGTCATCGGCCTTGCAGCTGTTATTATCGGAGAAGTAATAGGAGAGGCAATACTTGGAAAACATCTGAATTTTGCAGGGAGACTGGCGTTTGTAACTTTTGGCGGAGTTATATATTATCTGGTGGTTGTCTTCGTTCTCTGGATGAAGCTCAATTCCAACTTCCTTAAGCTCCTCACTGCAGTCGTTGTTGCTGTGTTCCTGGCTGTGCCATATCTTAGAGCAAACGCCAGGACTTCCTTCAAGAAGGCCGGCAGGAATGCCGCAGCCGTCGGAAAGGAGGCCAGATAATGAACAACATGCTAGAGATCAAAAATATTTACAAAACATTCAACCCGGGAACTATAAATGAGAAGGTCGCACTTGTAGATGTAAGCCTGACACTCAAAGAGGGCGATTTTGTAACAGTCATTGGTGGAAATGGCGCCGGAAAATCAACAATGCTCAATGCGGTCGCAGGTGTGTGGCCAATAGATACCGGTTCGATAGTCATCGGAGGTACAGATGTCACAGGCCTTCCTGACTACAGCAGAGCATACCTTATTGGACGTGTTTTTCAGGATCCCATGACAGGAACTGCTGCCACAATGCAGATCGATGAGAATATGGCGCTAGCGGCCAGACGCGGCAAGAGGCGTGGCCTTGGATGGGGCGTGACCGGTAAGGAAAGAGATGAATACCGGGAGAAGCTCAAGATCCTCGAACTGGGACTTGAAGACAGGCTGACTGCCAAGGTGGGACTGCTGTCAGGCGGACAGAGGCAGGCACTGACACTGCTTATGGCGACACTTCAAAAGCCAAGGATCCTTCTGCTCGATGAACACACAGCGGCACTCGATCCAAAGACCGCTGAAAAGGTTCTCAACGCGACAGAGAAGGTAGTGGGCAGGGATCATCTTACGACAATGATGATAACTCACAATATGAAGGACGCTATCCAGCATGGTAACAGGCTTATCATGATGAATGAAGGCAGGATCGTGCTTGATATTTCCGGCGAAGAGAAGAAGAAACTGACAGTTGAGGATCTGCTCCACAAGTTCAGTGTTGCGACTGAAGAAGAGTTTTCAAACGACCAGGCACTGCTTGGCTGATTTCAAAACGCAGAATTATAATGATATCAGTTAGTCTGAAAACTGCTAATCTGTAATCGGGATAAACCGGTGAGATAAAGTTTCAATTCCTCGAAATTAAAGTGATCATCGCGAATATGCAGGCAAAACCCATGGCATCCCAGAATGTAAAAGTGTTGCCGATCACAACGACAAAAGCTATTCCGAAGACTCCGGTGGCCGTGGGAATGTAACCGTAGTTCCAGGGCCTGAAGAACAGAGCAAGGAGACAGCCTCCCATAAGGAATGCCCATGCCTGGAGAACAGTTATAGGATAGCGGTTCACAATGGGCTCCATGTTGTAGACCGTGACTCCACAGGCACATATAACACCCGTAATGATTGCTGATATTGGCACAGCCATGTGCTGCATATCGCCGTGAGTCGTGATGAGAATGACCCCGGCGAGTGCAAGGACAATGCTGACGATCTCAATCATGCCGGGTTTTCTTTTTGCGATAAAACAAGTGACAATAAGGATCATCACAGGAGACAGATCCTGCATTATGGTACCGATACCGGCACTTGAAAGCTGTATGGTAAGAAAGTAGGTGAACTGACAGAAACTGACACCGAGAATGCCATATATAAGCAAATGTATGCGGTCAGAACTTGTTTTCCATGGACGGAAGAATTCGCCTTTGTAGCGGAAAAGGCAGTACACTGCCAGAATCACGCCTGCGAGACCGAGTCTTATGGGAACCAGCCATCGGCTGTCCATCCCCTCGTTCTGAAAAAGATATTGTCCCATTGAACCGGAAGTCCCCCAGCATGCTCCGCCAAGCAATGTCAGGAATGCGCCGAGAACTTTATTCTTTGTATCTGAAGTCATTTCTTTTTTGCCACCATCTTATTTTTAGTTACGATCATTATCGTGAAAAGAAGCCAGCCTGCGAAATAAAACAATGCTACATAAAACCAGAAGGATTCGTCTGCATAATAGCCGAAGCCGTACAGGTAGTAGCAGTAATGCAACAGACTTCCGGTCACGGCTATCACAGCAAAAGGAATCATTATCGGTTCGCAGCAGGCAAGAAGACATAGCAGAAGGTCTGGAAGGTAGCCGTATCTTTCATGCATGGCAGGGAGAAAGAGAACGACTGTCCATGTTGTCCATGCTGCTATGGTAAGCAGGGTGTGTCTGTCAGTCAGAATGAGTTTTTCCGGGGACTTCTTCAGAATTGTGTGAACGCAAAGAAACAGTCCGATTGCAAGAACAGAGAATGTCACCGCAAGTGCCGGAACATGGTAAACATCATACAGGTCGTAGCTGCCGAAAAGCTGCCAGAAACTCGGGAAATTCATGTACATATAATGATATGTGTCTGATTGCTCAGTATATATTGTTATGGGATCGAGGAGACTCCTGCCACAGAGAAATCCAGGCACGGACAGAATATACAGGATCGCAGGCAGCCACAGGATGTTGAGGAGACTAAAGGGAGCAAAACCAGTGGCTTTCGTGACTTTCTGCGACGAGCCTGTTTTTTTATGTTGACAGGTGAATTTACCTGCGGCCGAAAGCCGCATGAACCATTCGTAACCATAGAACGGAAGAATGAACACCGCCTGGAGCTTGAAGGCAAATGCAAAGCCCAGCATTATGAATGCGGGACGGAAACGATCCTCTGAGAAATACGCAAGTGACCAGATAATGAAAGCTGTGAAGATAGAATCGCACTGTCCCCACATGGAAGAATTCATTATGACTGTGGGAAGGAAAAGAGCGACGGCGTATGCGGCGCAGGATCTGACCTGAGATCTTGTTGTATTGTATACAAGCCTGAAACATCCGGCGGCCATCACAAAATCGAATACGCAGCTAAGTGCTTTGTAAGAATACAGAGGATTGACCGGCAGCTTTGTGAAGAGCCAGATCATGACCTGATAGGGGATGCCGTAGTTGCCGACAGGTGTGCTGATGCCCTGCGCGCCGGGGAGAGAAGATATCTTATTGAACCATGGCAGCAGGAACACTTCATAATCACGCGCTATATGATTGAAATTCACAAGGCGCAGCACCAGAGCGAGTGCGGAGCAAACCGCGATAAAAGCGATATATTTTGATGATAATTTTGTTGTTTTGCTGGAATTAGTCATGCCGCTATTGTATCATAGAATCGCCGGAGCATAAGAGGAAAGCGAAGCAATTCATATTTATGGAAAACACATGAAAATATTGACCGGCTTATAAAGAAAGGATTGAAAAAAATGAAAAAATTTCTTGATGAATTCAAAGAATTTGCACTTAAAGGAAATGTTCTGGACATGGCAGTAGGCGTAATTATAGGCGGTGCTTTTCAGAGCATAATCACATCGCTTATCGACAATATAATCAACCCGCTCCTGGGACTTTTCTTCCAGACGGATTTCAGCGGTGTCGTGATAAACCTTACTGATTCAGTGAGTATAGGAATCGGCTCGTTTATTTCTGCAGTTATCAATTTCATTCTTATGGCACTGGTGATGTTCCTGCTCATCAAAGGCATAAACAAAGTCAGGGAACTTGAGCACAAGAATGAAAAAGCAGCTCCTGAGGCGCCGAAAGCTCCGACGACAGAGGAACTGCTCACTCAGATACTCAGTGAAATGAAAAAGGACAGGGAAACTAAGTAAAGAACTTTATTCCACATGGACTGCGCCGACCTGGCGGATGCCCATGGGATAGATGTTATCGGCGCCGAAATACGGTGTCATGAAATCAACATATCCGGCCGTCTTCTCTTCGGGGATGACGGCCATTATTACGCCGGCAAATCCGCCACCATGTATGCGGCATACGCCTGAACCTATCTTGTTTATGTATAGTTTTGTAAGTGCAAGGGCGAGTGATATTGACTGTTCCTTCGGGTCATTTATGCAATATACATTCTGGAGCCATTCCCATGAGGAACGACCTGATTCATCAATCATGCGGAGCACTTCTTCCGTGTTGCCATTTTCAAGTTCTTTTGCTGCGTTCTCAACGCGGCCGCATTCTTCATAATAATGTAGCGCGCGCAGCACGGCACGGTCATTTCCGAGTTTTGCCCTTATGGCTGGAAGTTTTTTCAGTAAGGTTGTTTCATCAGAGCCGCACAGATTGTCTGCGCCGAGTTCTTTTGCCACGAGACGCATCTCATTGGGAATGGAGGAATACTCAGCACTCAGATCTGCGTGACCTTTGCCGGTATTAATGATGACTTCGTTGTAGCCGAGCGCGTCAAAACCAAAGTTCACCTTCTCGTATTTGACTCCGTCAGAGAAGTCAAGCAATATTGTGCCACCGCAGGCACAGGCCATCTGATCCATAAGACCGGATGCCTTGTTCCAGAATTTGTTTTCCGCAAATTGACCCATCATTGCGTAGTGCGCATAATCGACAGTACCGTCATTGAAGAAGTAATTGACGATCGAGCAGACAAGCATCTCGAATGAAGCTGATGAACTTACACCTGCGGATGAAATGACTTCTGTTGAGACATAAGCATTAAAGCCGCCGACTTTATAGCCAAAACTCCTGGCGGCCACCATCATGCCACCGACAAGAGAGAAGCTGCCATGTTCTGTTGGAACTTCGTCCAGTTTATCGGTATCAACGATTATAGGAAGCTTATATCCTTCGCTCACGATCGTGATAATGCTGTTGCCGCTAAGGGATGCCGCGGCTATCGTATCGAGCGTGATCGATGCCGCCAGTATTTTGCCGCCATTGTGATCGGTATGATTACCGATGATCTCAGTGCGCCCCGGAGCAGTGAAATATTCAGGCTCAGCGCCGTCAGCGCTGATAAAGTTTTTCCTGAAATTCTCTGTAAGACTTTCATATCTTTTTTTGGCTCTTGATGCGTCTTTTCCGTAAATTCCGGATAATACTTCGCTGTTTGGAAAACCCATGTTACCCTCCGCTTGTGATTTGTTTTGTATGAGGTCAAAAATATATGAAAAACTCTATTCACTCCTCACAAATCTTATTATAATGATTCAGATGTTTTAGGCAATTGAAACTTAAACATTAAACGTGCAAATAAGACCACAAAGCTGACAGACCGGTAAGAAATGAGATGCGGTCTGCAAAAAGGGAGACAAGTAATACTGATGAGCATTTTAAGCGAGCTTGAGAATTACTGTGATAATTATTATCCGTTACATATGCCCGGACACAAGAGAGGCGCAGGAGAGCACGATTTCGGAGCACTGTTGTCTGATAAACTTCCGTATTCGATCGATGTGACCGAGGTCGAGGACACCGATGACCTTCACAACGCACACGGGTATATAAAGGAAGCCATGGACAGGACAGCCGCAATGTATGGCGTAAAGAGGACATGGTACCTGGTGAATGGGAGCACATGCGGAAATCTTGTGGTCGTATCTGCTGCAGCGGGAATTGGAGATGAGATCATTGTCGCGAGAAACTGCCACAAATCGGTCTTTCATGCCATTGAACTTAAGAATATGAAGGCACATTATGTATGGCCGCAGCTGGTAAGGGACAGGGAAATTGCAGGTTCCATGTCACCTGATTCCATAAGAGAAGCGCTGGAAAAATTTCCAAAATCGAAGGCAGTGGTAATTACAAGCCCGACATATGAAGGAATTCTGTCTGATGTGAGGACAATCGCGGAAGTCTGCCACAGCAAAGGAGTTCCGCTTATTGTTGATGAGGCGCATGGCGCACACCTTGGGATTACATTCGACGGCGGCTGTGCGATGGACTACGGGTTTCCTGACAGTGCTGTCCACTGCGGTGCTGATATCGTGGTGCAGAGCGCACACAAGACGCTTCCAAGTCTCACTCAGACTGCGTGGATCCACCAGACATCAGAAAAATACATAAAATCTTCGGCAATAGAGCATCAGATCGATATTTTTGAGACGACTTCGCCATCGTATCCGCTGATGTGTTCGCTCGATGAATGCACGGGTATCATGCTGGAGCATGGCAGGGAGCTTTACAGTTCATGGCAGAAATCACTTCATGATCTTGACGTCAAAACAAGCGGCCTCGGGCATCTTAAGCTTCTTTGCCATGGAGCTGAAGCTGCGGAGAGCGCAGATGAAACAGTATTTGCGCACGACCCTTCCAAGGTATTGATCTGTGGAAACGGACTTAACGGATCAGCTATAGCAGGAATACTGAGGAATGAATATGGATTTGAAATGGAAATGACATGCGGCATGAACTGCCTGGCGATGACAGGACCACTGGATGATCCTGCTATGACAGGTAAATTCGCCGAAGCAATCGTGCATATTGACGATTGTTTTGAATGGTATCTTGCAAAGAATAAAAGGGAGCATAATCTCACTGATCTGGGACATAGCTTTCATGAGGGAGATATTTCCGGATCATATGTGTGGGCTTATCCTCCGGGGATACCCATGATCCTCCCCGGGGAGATGATAAAAGAATGTACGCTTGAGAGTATGAGAAAACTTGAGAGCGAGGGAACAGCTCTCCGGATAGGTAAATAGAGCGGCTTAAAGGCACTTTATGCTATAATGAATTTCGTGGACGCGCGGGATAAATATCTTGCAGCCAGACGGAACAATCGTATATTTGTACTTTCAGCGAAGGAATAACATGGAGTTCGATGATCTTATAGGCGCAGGCAGTGAAATCCTGGATGCCGTCACAAAAGCAGTCTCAAATAATGATTACAGCGATTTGAGCAATACGATCAGGAGCAGCGTTGACGCGGCGGCAAAGTCCGTGAACGAGGCTGCAAAGAATGCGGCCCGCAACAGTGAATACATGAAGAATGGCGGCGCTTCGGAATCGGGGAGCAATCCCTTTCCACGATCGGAAGCGCAGAACAAGGCGGCAAACTGGCAGCAGGAATACAGCCGGCGCAACGCAAAGAACGGTCGGCAGAACTTCAGTCAGTCATATAAAACAACGTACAAGGCGACGCGGACTTCGCCGGTCGGTGGTCGCAGCAGTGCAGGAAATGGCGCTGAAGTCACACAGCCATACAGCTGTTTTGTGCAGAGAAAGGTCAGCTTGAGCGCGGGCCAGGGAAGCCGTATCGGTGGAGTCCTGGGAGCAGTTTTTTCAGGAATGGGATTGTCAATAGCGGCGATCATTCTGCTTATCAAGGTGCTGGTTGGAGCAACTTTTACGGGAACAATTGTTGCAACAGTGATATTTGCAATCATGATGGGG
>JAAZDA010000248.1 GCA_012512995.1 Clostridiales bacterium
GTCTACATGAACTCAGAAGAGCGTATTCCCACTGCCGAAAGCTATTCCATGGGGCTTATAAGAGCTTCTCTTTCAGGATCTGAGTTTGCCTCATCTATCCCGGATGAACTTCTTGTAAGGCCGAGGCTGATACAATATAAGGATTTGTTGGATGGAATGGTCTTTGATCTTGGCGGAGTGCACGCAGAGATGATATGTTGTCCCGGTCATACAATTAAGACAATGGCAGTCCTTCTTAATGAGGATCGGCTGCTCATCACAGGGGATGCCTGTCATTGGATTTCTTTTATGCATTTTGAAAGCTGCCAGCCACTTTCAGTATTCAGGAGCAGTCTTGAAAAATTGCAAGAACGCGAAGGCGAATGGGACAGTCTGCTGTTCTTTCACGCCATGGATAAGGGTTCAAAGGAGCTGATTCCCGAAATGATAAACAGAGTCGACGCAGTCATGAGCGGTCTGTACGATCCAGATGCGCTCACTCCGGAGCCGCACCTGTGGAATGGTGATAATTACAGTAATGTCAAAGATGGGCGCCCGATCCTCACGCCTTATGATACCAGCGGCAGGCACTTTGTCGCCCAGAAAGAAGGAGAGCTGGCGAGTCTCCTGTTCGATGTGAAACGTCTCCGGTGAAAGCGTGGGCAGCTACATAGCGTAACTGTTCACAGGCATTTACAGTGTGTGAGAACTGTGTATTGTCCAGCCCTTTACCCGCAAATCCGATGGTCTGCCCTATTTCGCGGGTAACCCTGTCGCATATGTCTATGCCGGGTTCACTACTTTACCCGCGAATGTTGATAGCCCTCGGATTTCACAGGTAAAACGATAATTCAAACCATCCAGTAGTACATTTCAGGGCATAAAACCTGTGAGCAGTTATCACTTAAGTCTTGGCGCACCTGTGAGCAGTAACGATATTTGTATTTTGCATGCAAACCGCGCTATAATTTTAATAGTTTCTGAGCAGAAGAAAACTTTACAAGTGTGCTCAGGCATGGAGGACATAATGACACTCGAAAAGGTACATGATGATATGATAGCCGCGATGAAGAATCGCGATAAGCCCCGCAAGGAAGCTCTTGCAACACTGTATTCCGCAGTGAAGAAAGCCGGCATTGATGCAGGCTGCAGAGATAACATCCCGGAAGATATGGTTGCCACAGCTCTCATAAAGGAGCAACGTGCCGCCAAAGAACAACTTGATACCTGCCCCGATGAGCGCACTGAGCTTAAGGCAGAATATCAGTTCCGTTATGACGTAATTTCCGAATACTGCCCGCAAATGATGTCTGCAGAAGACATCGAAAAATATATCTCTGATAATCATGCAGACCTCATCGCCGGCAAGAATAAGGGAATGATAATGAAATCAGTAATGCCTGAGCTCAAGGGCAAGGCTGATGGAAAGCTCATAAATCAGGTCGTCGCAAAGCTCTGCTCATAAAGGCACAATCATTTTCTGTTCAAATTATGGATAAAATTTTTACGTATGTCCTCCGTGCGGATGATCTTCAGTCTACCGCCGGGGGACTTGTCAACCTGATACTGAAAGATCGAATTCACGTGACTGGTCATGAGATCAGTCGCGCCAAATTCATGCCCGGAGGGATCACGGCAGACGGAAGGTCAGTGACAGTAAAGGATCGTATTGCGCCGGGACAGACTCTCCGGCTCGTTCTTTCAGACACGGCATCAGATACTGATAAGGTTCCGCCCGTAGAAGGCCCTATCACCTTCCTGTATGAGGATGAGGATATTGTGGTGATCAATAAGTCTGCAGGATCTGTAGTACATCCCACCCACGGCCATCACAAAGATACCCTCGCCAATTACCTCGCCTGGCACTACCAGTCTCAAGGACTGGATGTATCCTGCCGGATAGCCGGGCGTCTCGACAAAGAAACATCCGGCGCACTTGTTTTTGCGAAGAACAGGGCAACTTCAGGGCGTCTGGCTGCAGAGCGCCGCGATCAATTGTTCAGGCGCAATTATCTTACTATTGTTCAGGGGGCATTTCCTGATAATAAAAAAGAGGGGCATATAGACAGTCCGATTGAAAAAGCACCTGATTCTCTGCTGAAGCGGCAGATTGCACCAACAGGATGCGGCGACAGTGCGCTCACAAATTACGAAATACTCGGCTGTGTTCCATATGGCAGCATCGGCGATGGAATGATCACTCTGCTTCGCGTCCACATTGAAACCGGACGGACTCATCAGATAAGAGTCCATATGGCTTCCATCGGTCATCCGTTACTGGGTGATACGCTTTATGGTGGTCTTGGCCCAGAAAGTGGCGGTGCTCCGCGCGCACTCCTCCACGCCGCATCAGTGGAGTTTATCCAGCCTTTTACGAAGGAAGAAGTGAAAGTCACAGCTCCAATGCCAGACGACTTCACTGAGAAGTATTCACTCTTCAAGCTCAGGGATATTGACGCCATATGAAAAGACAATACACTCATCTCACACATAAAGATTTCGGGCCGCTTTTTGACGAGCACTCCGAAAGTCTCATTCTTGGAAGCTTTCCTTCTGTCAAATCAAGGGAGCAGCGCTTCTATTACGGTCACCCGCAGAACAGATTCTGGAAGATCATCGCCGCAATATACGGTGAACCTGTTCCTGAAAACGATGATATTGAAGCCAAAAAGGCAATGATCCTCGCTCATCATCTCGCTCTCTGGGATGTCATTGATGAATGTGATATCACAGGTTCATCCGACAGCAGTATCCGAAACGCAAAAGTGACGGATCTGCGTCTCATTCTTGACCACAGTTCCGTCACCAGGATTTTTGTAAATGGTGCCACAGCCTTTCGGCTCTATGAAAAATACAGTGCCGGCATGACCGGCATCAGCGCAGTGCAGTTGCCTTCATCAAGTCCTGCAAATGCTGCCCGGAGTCTTGACCGTCTTACATCTGAATGGAAAACTCTGATTCTACACTCATGATCGTAAGTGATACCTTATTACTGACCATTTTCACGCAACCGAATTATCATATTATCAGCTCATGAAACAACAATAGTCTCAATGACCTGGTCCTCATAAGGGCGGTCGCTCCAGTCGCGTTTTGCAGCAGCTATTGCATCAAGCTCCTCGAGTCCTTCAGTGATTTGTCCGAATGCCGCATACTCACCGTCAAGGTGTGGCGCATCAGCATGCATTATGAAGAACTGGCTTCCTGCTGAGTCCGGTGCCATTGTGCGTGCCATAGAAAGAACACCGCGCTTATGCTTAAGGTCGTTCTTTACGCCATTTGATGCGAACTCACCCTTTATTTCCCAGCCGGGGCCGCCTGCTCCTGTTCCGTCAGGATCTCCGCCCTGAATCATAAATCCAGGGATGACGCGGTGGAAGATCAGTCCATCATAGAACTTCGCATCCGCGAGTTTTTTGAAATTTGCCACCGTGATCGGAGCCACATCCGGATACAGCTCACCGCTCATCACATTTCCATCTTTCATTTTAATCGTAACCTTTAAATTCTCTGCCATTTTCTCTCCTTAATGATGATGTATTCTTTACTTCGTCCATACCCTGGAATCGCACATGCGACTCCTTAACTGTGATCAGATTTATTTGTGTGTCGGCTTTTGTGCTACAATCGAAACATGCTTTCCTTTGTACACTTTGTGGTCGATGATCTGACCGCCGCTCCGAATATAATACATGAAACCATCAGTGATGTCACGCGCATCTGCTCTTCGGTGGGCGGAGATTTCTCTGCTTCTTCCTGGTCCCTCCTGTCAGATCTTGAAAAAGGCACCGCTTCTGTTCTCATGACTCCTGCCGATAAAACTCTTATTCTCGCCGACAGTGAAGCAGGCGTACTGGAGCTCAGAGCCAGGAATCGTTTTGCGGCGGGCTGGCTTCATGCAGGTGTCAATGCTGCGGATTTTGATCCCGAGAGCACACCCTATATTGTTGATGACCCCGCCGAAGTGTGGCCTGATGACTTCAGGCGAATATACGCCAGATGTGCCGGTCTTCCATGGGAAGTCGCAGTCACAGGAAGGCTGATCATTCGTGAATTCTCTGAATCAGAGGAAGACCTGAGATTCATTCAGTCACTTGGTAAAAGCAGTGAGTCAGGGAAGTTTCTTAGTTTGTCGTTTGATCGGCCCGATGACATTGCAGATCCACGCGGTACTATCCGGGATCTTCTTCACGCATATATCCGAAACGTCTATCATCTTTATGAATTTGGCAACTGGGCTGTCTGTCTTCGGGAAACCGGAACTGTCATAGGTATAGCCGGGCTCTCATTCCCTGATCCGGTTTTCCCTGACATCTATGAAGACCGACTGTCTGTACCATATTCTGAAACAAGTTGCAATATTGCAGGAGATCCTGTGCCTGAACTTGGCTATTACATCTCCGAATCATTCCGCGGTAATGGCTTTGCATACGAATCCTGCAGTGCCATCCTCGACCTTGGATTCAGATTGTTTGATTTCGTTTGTATTGACGCTATTGTCGATGCCGGGAACATTTCCTCAATGTCTCTTCTGTCAAAACTCGGTTTTCAGCCCGCTGAAGTTCCCGCTCCCAGGCTGTCAGTCCCTGTTGATTTTAACCCTGAAGTTTCTCATTCTTATCAAACGGAACCCTTATGCACAATTCCTGTCTCAATGCCTTCAGCACTGCCTTCTCATGTGCTCCGCCGTACTCTCCGTCGCAGGTCCAGCTGAGTTCCTTTTCTGACTCCACCACAAGTTTTGATGTTTTAAAATGTGTTATAAGGCTGCAGTGCCCCAGGTCGCTCTGAAGGAGACTCTGAAGTATCTGATTCGTCTCAATAGGATTTGTCGGCATTTTGATCATGGTGACCTCGAACAGTCCATCCTGGAGATCCACGTGTTTTCCTGTGATTCCTTCAAAACCACCGACTGATCGCGAATTCGTTACCATCCCTACTGCATAATCATCCTCAAAAAACCTGTCATCCGATGTCACGCGTATGTGATATGGATGCATCTGATTCATCTTGAGCAGAGCCGGCAGAACACGCATTATGTATGCTGAATGTCCAAACATATTCTTCTGATCCTGCGGCGTAGTATAAGAGATGTCAGTAAAGAGGCCGAATGCCGCGACATATACAAAATGCCGGTCCTTGTTAAAACCCCCAATATCGCACATCACGTCCCTGCCGTTAACGATTACTTTGGCCGCTTCACTCATATCAGATGGTATTCCCAGGCTCATGGCGAAATCATTCGTGGAGCCCGCCGGAATATATCCCACCCTGACATGTTCGCCATCCGTCCTGTCATTTCTTTCCATGACTCCGCTCACCACTTCATCGAGTGTACCATCACCGCCGCAGCAGACAAATAAATCGTATTCTTTCCTGTTAAATTCGCGTGCAATACTCAGTGCATTTCCTCTGCCGCCTGTGGCGCGCACTGTTGTCTCGTATCCCGCTCTTGTGAATATTTCAACAATATCAGCAAGATTGTTTTTTATCCTGCCCATACCTGCCACAGGATTGAATACCATATATATTTTCCTGTTTCCATCTGTCAATTCCGTACCCATGATAATTTCCTTATGTCTGAGCATTATTCTGTAACAATACA
>JAAZDA010000249.1 GCA_012512995.1 Clostridiales bacterium
GCATCACGCTGTAAGACTTCACAACTGTGTCCCGGAAGGCCTTGTCTCGTTCTTCCTGACTTCCCAATCTGTCAAAGAAATCAGCACGCTCGAGAAACTCAGTTGCCTTGTCTATGGATGCCGCATCCGGTTGCTTTTTGTTCAGCGTGCCGAAGGCAGCTCTTGCAGCAGGTACATCCTTATCCGCAACCATACACAGAATCGGCATGCGATACGTCTTCGACCACTGTCTCGGGGTATCTGTCTGTGTTTTTTCAAGCCAGAGTTCCTTTAATTTTGTTGCGCTCTGTTCACTGACATATTTGTCTACAGCAGTCTGTACGGCAGACTGGTAATCAGATTTCTCCGCAGTAAAAAGGTTGCTGGGAAGAAGCTTAAAAATGTCTCGTACTTCTTCCTCGGAGAACCGCCCGACAATATATGAGCAGGCTTTTCTAAACAACTCTGTCTGGTTATTGTAAAATCGAATAAATGCATCACCGTTCGATGTGATCTGTTCCAAAAACTTCTGCCGCTGAGAATCAAGCAGCGTTCCAGATTTCTTAACATTATACAGCATCTCCACCAGGTCAGACAGGTCTTCCCAGTAATTCTTAGCAAATAGATATGAGATACGGATCAAGCTGCACTTGTCTGTCCATTCCCGGATGGTCGCATCAAACGAGATGTTCTTAGGCAGGATCTTGTTGCTTGCTACAACAATCCGGTACTCTAAAATAATTTCATCAATTTTTTGATTCGCCGTGTCGGTATTCCATACCCAGTTTGCAGCATCCGCATCGAATTTTTTCTTCAGGCGGTTAATGTACTGGCCGCCATCACCGACTTCCTTTGCAAGACGAAGGAGCTCTCCGCTTTCATATTTTGACAGATATGTTTTCATTCCGTCAGAGCATTTATCCTTTGTCACGAGTGCCGCCAGATCGTCCGACACTCCCGAATTATCCATGCAGAGTTTGCCGATGGCCATCGCAATATCGCTGTCGGTTTTGGCAGCGCCGAAGTTATTGTTATTTGCAATGCCGCTGAAATCATCTATCAGCTCTTCGACCTTGCCCTTGCCGGTTTTCAGCTCTGCATCATTCAGAACATATTTCAACACCCAGATTGGAAAGGACAGTTCCTTCATCTTCTGGCGGATGCGTTCTCTGGTCTGCTCCACAGAGGAACACAGGTTGATCGGAATCTCAAATATCTGTGAAGATGCTTCATTAAAGGCCTTTTCTTCAGCTGTGGTCGTAACAATATACTTGTCCTTATAGCGTGGTATCGGATTGACCTGATGCTTGATGATTTCAGAGACCATCTCTTTGAGCTTTGACACGTTCAGGACATCGTTGTTCAGACCGTCGCTGTAGTTATATGTTCCGTCCGTATACTCTTTCAGAAGGAACCCGATTACGAACGCTGTTAGGTTACACGGCATGAAACCGTACTTCCCGTTCTTGTCCTGTAAGAAGTCATAAATCTGTGCGACGGAAATCCTGTCACCCGATGCAAAGGCATCCTGAATCAATTTGTCTACCTCAATTTTTATCTTTGAGATAGGCAGATATGGTGCAGTCTTCCAGTATTCAGAAACCTTCCATGCCTCTTTGCCAATATAATTTTCAAGTTTTGTCTGATCGTTGCCAGAACGATACTGACCTTGTGTAATTTCTTTGGCACCGTATTCCACACCCGCCGGAACAGAAGTAGACTGCCACATCGTATCATTGACGGAGCCGTGGGTCTCGAGCCCTTCGGTGTAGCGCTTTCTGTCGATGGCATATAGATACTCATACAGCTGGTCGAGCGTAGCTGCGCGTTCTCCTTCCGGCTTGTCCTGCGTATATATGATGGATTCGCCATTGGAAATCTTCCCGCGCCATTTCTTTAAGGCTTCTTTAGCGTTTGATTCATACTGCGCTGCAAGACCTCTGTCTTGTTTTAAGTTCACGATAGAATTTGCCATCGCGTCGACATACTGTTCCAGCAAATCGCTGCCCAACGGCGTGATAGACGCATCAATAAACACAATGTGATAACTGCCGTCAGCTATTGCTTCCTTGATTGCCTTTCCAATTGCAGCGCCCTCAGCATCATCTTTTGCGAAGGTCGCAACCGCCATAATTTTGTTGCTGAGGGAGTCCTCTTGATTCCTCAGTTGATTGATAGTGGTTTTGAAGTCGCTGTAAGCAGCATACTTCACCACATAGCGGAGGCTTAGCGCACCACTAAGAGAAATTGCCGACTGCATGTCCGCTTCCTGCAGCAGCTGAGAAGTGGACTTCCTCCTTTGTTCTTCCTTCTGTTTGTCAATCTCTACGGCGTTTCCCGCATTGATCAGAGCAGAGTACTGCGTCTTGCCGCCCGGCATAGGCTTCTTATAGAGAATGTCGGGAACCATACTGTCTGCGATGTGGACAGGCTCGTCGTTTTCGAGATCAGAGCCTTCAAACGCATTATTCAGGTTCCTCTCATTCGGAATAAAGAGGTCGACGGAATCCCCAGTTCTCTGTGAAATTGCCTGCAGGAGCAGCACGGTTTTCAGTACACGCTGCCGCTCCGTATCCAGATTCTTGTTTGCCGCAAAAGCGTAACAATCCAAAATTGCCCTGATATCCGGAGCAAGGTACTCTTTCCCTTTCTCGTAGAAGAAGTCCCAGAGC
>JAAZDA010000250.1 GCA_012512995.1 Clostridiales bacterium
CTTATCCACCGCCTTACCGTTTCAGGATTGGTATTTAGCATTTCAGCAATTTGCTTAACGCTATATGTTTTCATTGCCGAATCACCTCCTTGAAAATAAAATAATACAAAATGTAGTAAATGTCAATCAGAATGTAGTAATAAAGTAGTATTAATTATTTCCGCCCTTTTATCAACCAAATAATTCCAGTTCCTTTGGCTTTTCTTAACGGAAGATTTGAAAGATGGAATCCAAAAAAATAGCAAGGAATTTTCGTTCAAATTTCCCTTTCGCCTCCATTGAGCAGTGAAAGGAGGCATCTGCCCTATGGAAGTAACTGAAGTTAAAAATGGTGTCCCGGTGATTGAACCCACTCCTCTCACCCAGGCATCTTTGCAGCGTGAATATGATTTTCTTTCTGCCGAGCGGTTCCTGAAAAAGCTCTGCGCTGACGGCATCATAACCGAGAACGAGAGGTGCAAAACCCTGCAGAAATTAAGAGACAAATTATCCCCATTATATAAGGAGATACGGGCATAAATAACTTGCTATTCACAGCCTTTAGAGTGATGAATATACCTACGAAAGGAGGCCTGAGACCATGAAAAAGATAACAAAAATTGAAGTTCCTCGGCAGAATACAGACTCAAAGCTACTGGTTGCGGCCTACGCTCGCGTATCAACAGATAACACAGAACAGCTTGCAAGTCTTTCTGCCCAGAGGACATACTACGAAAAACTGATCCGCAGTAACCCGAACTGGACTTTTGCCGGGCTCTACTATGATGAAGGTATCAGCTGAACCAAAACCGCAAAGCGTGACGGACTTCTCAGAATGCTTGATGACTGTCGTAAGGGACTCGTCAACAAAATCATTGTGAAATCCATCAGCAGGCTTGCTCGGAATACGGTCGATACCCTTGAGATTGTCAGGGAGCTTTCCGACCTCGGTATCTTCCTGTACTTCGAGAAAGAAAACATCGACACAGAAAGCATGCAGGGAGAACTGATGCTTACGATTCTTTCAAGCCTTGCTCAAAGCGAATCCACCTCCATCTCCGCCAATGAGAAATGGAGCATCCAGAAGCGCTACGAGCAAGGCACTTTTGTAATTGGCTACCCGCCTTACGGTTACAAAAATGAGGACGGTCAGATGGTAGTCATTCCTGAGCAGGCAGAAATTGTCAGATGGATCTTTAGCGAGTTCCTTTCCGGCAACGGAACCTATCGCATTGCTAATGCGCTGAATGACAAAGGTATCCCGTCGAAAAAAGGCGGCAAATGGACTTCATCCGGGATAAGCGGAATGCTCAAGAACGAAAAATACACCGGAGATGTCCTTTATCAAAAGACCTTCACTGACGATCAATTCAACAGACACGCCAACAACGGCGATGAGGCTCAATACTATGTGAAGGATCACCACGAAGCAATTATCAGCCATGAAACATTTGAGGCGGCGCAGCTTGTTCTCGAACATAACGGCAAGACCTGCGGAAATGTGAAAGGGACAAACAAATACCTGAAGCGCTATCCGTTTTCCGGAAAGCTTTCCTGCGGTGAATGCGGCGGAAGCC
>JAAZDA010000018.1 GCA_012512995.1 Clostridiales bacterium
ACTATGTGCATGTCAAATGCATTTGTCCATGTTAGTCTTAATTTTTATATTTTCAGTCTGAAAACGTGTTTCGCAGATATGAACTACGGCTTGACATGAATTCATGATGACACGATTTGATATACATATAAATACTGTTCCCGACTGCCGGAAATACTGTGAATTACTGGATTCATTCAGTTTTGACGGTTATCTGCTGATTGGAGCGAGAGTTGTATCTTTATATGATATTGAGAGTATAATTGAGTTTTGCCATATAAAGCCCATGCATCTGTTTGTGGTCTGTCATGATTCCGGAACACTTAAATTGATAGAGGCTTTCCTTCTTGAAAGTGGTATTCTCATTCAGAACGCGGCATTGACGAAAAATGCCCGGTAATGGAGATATTATTATGATAATCTCAGCTCAGCTGATTGGTGCAATCGCGATGGCACTTTTGTTCGTCACCTATCAGATCAATAACAGAAAAACTATTCTGACCTTTCAGATAATAATCGCCGTGTGCTGGTCTGTGCACTACAGCCTTCTGGGCGCTGCATCCGGGATCGTCATAAATCTTATATGCATTCTCAGAAACATTTTGTTCTATAACCGCAATTCCGGAAGCTGGACTGACAACACGATTATACCTGTCTCCATCTGTGCATCAGAAGTGCTCCTGACACTCCTGGTCTGGCGAGAACCTGTCGATATTCTTGCAATGATTGGCGCATCGCTTCAGACAACTGCTCTGTGGATGAAGACTCCGCGCCTTATCCGGATTGTCATGATCAGTGCCTCGCCTTTATGGCTGATCTATGACTATTTCAATGGATCCTATGTCGGCATCGCCACCGAAATCCTGGTAATGATTTCAATTGTGATTGCCATATGCAAGTATGATGTTCCAAATATGAGAAAGTCCGGTTAACCTTATGTTTCCTGACTTCCCGGACTACAATTATTCTCTTATTCATTTCAGAAAACTACATGAATCACTTCTTTTTGACCGGAACTCATATCTCAGAATGATAGTTTGCGTCCTGTGTGCCATTCGGATACTTGTCAGGTGCATCATACATTTCCATCCTGCAGTGCCGCAGACATACTTACCGTTTCCTTTTTCATAATGATCTTTCCAGAACTTCTGGATTTCCTGCTTGCAATTTTCGTAGTCAAATTTCTTCGACACTCCATGACCGTATACCCACACAGCATTGCAAACCCTTTTTGGAAATAGAATGGCGATACATGAACCTGATATGCGACATCTTCCGCGGTAAGATCATTGTATCTGCTTACTATTTGTTACTCCCGACAATTTCTGCTGAATTTTGTCATCTCAATAAATATTTCTGAGAACGCTTGACTCTTACCTTACGTCATAGTTTATATTATTTATTGTCACAGGGCTACTCCACATTACATACACCTGAATAAAATGCGTTATGGCGTACTGCCATACGCAAATAGCTATCAAACATGAGGGCAAGAATGAAAACTGTAAATGAAGTAAGTAAGCTTACATGCGTGAGTATACGCACGCTGCACTACTATGACACAATCGGACTGCTTCATCCCACCATGGTTACCGATGCAGGCTACAGGCTGTATGACGATGCTGCCCTTAAGAAGCTGCAAAACATCCTGTTCTACCGCGAGCTGGAGTTCTCCCTGAGGGAAATCAAGGCAATCACTGATGACCCTGATTATGACAGAGACAAAGCCCTCGAGCAACAAATCACACTGTTAACAATGAAAAAGGAGCATCTGGAAAAACTTATTTCGTTTGCCGGAAAGCTCAGAAAAAAAGGAGATAACAATATGGATTTTTCAGCATTCGACACTCAGAAAATAGACGAGTATGCGAAGAAAGCAAAAGAAACCTGGGGCAAAACACAGGAGTACAAGGAATTTGAAAAGAAGCACAAAGACAAGACTGTAGAGGATGATAAAGCAATGACACAGGACTTTATGGCACTGTTCACCGAGTTCGGAGAAATGAAAACAAAGGATCCGGGCGATTCCGATGTCCAGACTATGGTAGCCAAACTTCAGGCGTTCATCACAGAACACTTCTATACATGTTCAGACACGATACTCGGAGAGCTCGGCA
The DNA here is from genome assembly GCA_012512995.1 of Clostridiales bacterium. Classification (GTDB taxonomy): domain Bacteria; phylum Bacillota; class Clostridia; order Lachnospirales; family Lachnospiraceae; genus CAG-791. Next base: position 2,097 of record JAAZDA010000018.1, read on the forward strand.
AAATGTATGCCGCGGATGGCGAAATGAGAGACAACATTGATAAGGCCGGCGGACCTGGAACCGGAGAATTTGCGGGAAAAGCAATAGCGGTCTACTGCGGGCGATAATAAAAGAATCCGGAAGGCCTTATGTTTCCTGGCTTTCCGGACTCTCTATCATCGA
>JAAZDA010000251.1 GCA_012512995.1 Clostridiales bacterium
TCAGTATATATGCGACGTCAGATGGTTCCACCCCATCTATTCCGAAACTAAGCACTGGGCCGGCATTCTTTTCATAACTGCCATACAGCTTTACATTGCTGATACTTTCCATAGCATCATATAGAATTCGCATCTGGGCGCGTTCTTTATCTGCTATTGCACTTACACCGCGAGAAATGATGTAATCTGTCCCGGCGCGCAGCGCCGCTATACCGGGGCCATTCTGTGTTCCGACCTCATATTCATAGTCGTCATCTTCTGCTCTGTACTCTATTTGAGCGCTGTTCCTTCCTGTGCCGCCATACAGCATAGGCCGCAGTTCAAGTCCAGTTCTGACATAATACCCGCCTGTCCCCTGAACTCCGAACAGACTCTTGTGCCCTGTAAAGATAAGCGCATCAATACGGCAGTCTTCTGTAGAGACCGGAATACAGCCGGCACTCTGCGACGCATCGACAATAAAGATCGGTCTGCCCTTTAGTTTGCTGTTGTTTATCGCTTCCGCGAGCGCCGCAAGATCCTGGACCATACCTGTGACATTTGAGCAGTGATTTATTATGACAGCCTCAGTTCCTGTGCCGTCTCTGTCATTGCTGATAAGCAAACTCTCAAGATCACCGGGATCAACATATCCGAATCTGTCGCATGACAGGAGCTGCAGTCTCTTTTTCCAGCATGGGTGGTTATAAAGAGGCCTCAGGATACTGTTATGCTCCGTCACAGTTGTTATTATCTTCCTGTCACAGTCCATGCTGTCACTTAGAAGACCATACAGTACCCTGTTTGCAGAGTCTGTCGCTCCCGATGAAAGGAATAATCTTTCTGCCTGTGATATGCCAATGATCTTCCCGAGATTATTTTTACACGCCGTAAAAACATCCCCGCCGGCGGCCATTTCCTGTCCGCTTCTGAACTGTGATTCCGGAACACTGCGCAAAGCCGCAGAACATGCGTCCAGCACGTTCTGCGGCTTTGGATATGTAGTTGCTGCATTATTAAGATAGATCATTTGCCCTCGTGCGCGACTAATAGCCGTTGCTGACCGATTATCCTTCCTCGACCGTGAAATGCATGATTTCCGAGAGTTCTTTCATCATCTTGCTGTAGTCGCCGAAGACAAGTACCTGGTGATGTCCGAAACTTGCCAGATGGTGCATATATGTTCTGACATCATCCATCTGAATATAATAATAAGGACTGCAATAAACATCGTCATACTCAGTGCGGACCACTTTTCCTGTCTTGACACAAACAGTATCTCCCATGGGATTGAACCTCGCAAGTGTCACATAATCGCTCTTGTTCTCGGTAAAGTCGACCTGCAGTTTGCCGCCGAATCCCTGCCCTGTAAACGCCCAGAGCTTATAGCAGAGAGGCGCTGTTCCATATCCGTTCATCTCAAGTGCCGGGACAGCGTGATGAATCCTCAGCATCTCATCAGTTTCATAGTTTGGATTGCCCATGAATGCGGGACGTTTTGCTCCGTACATCAGCATGCACATCGCTGTGAATGCATTGAGATCTTCCTCGCAGGCACTTGGTATTCCGTCATCCTTCATGAGCGAATGGCACATGCACGGCGTGAACTTCCTGTTCTGAGGGATCTCGCTCGTGCAGAGTTCATGGCATGCCGTAGAGAATGCGTTGCAGTCATAGACATCCATCATTTTCTTCGCCGCAAGATAATATTTGATATCGTTCAGGAAATAATCACAATTGACCTTTGTATCTGATGATCCTTTGATGATCCTGTCAGCGATCGGGCGTGCTTCCTCATCCGTTATGGAATCCATATATGGCACTATTGCGTCATATGGAAGCTTGATGCACTCGATGCCATACTTCTGCCTGATTATCTCCGGGTCTCTTATAAGGCTCTGGATCCCGAACGTGGGCTGCGATGCTGCGCTTAGTATGAGCGCTCTTGTGTTAGCACATGCCTTTCTGACCCACAGAAGATGCATGATCTCATTGAGATCCTGAACATCCATACAGACATATGCTTCAACTCCGATCGAACGGCAGTAAGCCGCAAAATCAATGCCTTCGTTTCCGTTCTGCATGATAACTACTGTCTTGTGATAACGCTCAAGCTTTGGTATTCTCCATCCCATGCAGAGGAAGCAGTCGATCTTATCAATGTCCTCTTCCATCTTCTCATAATCGCTCTTCTCAACTACAAATTTCTCCTGATATCTGCAGTCGATCGGATCGAGGAACTGTACCTCGTCGATTACCTTATCGAGTTCAGCACAGTTAGCCTTAAAGCCGGCATCTGCAGCCGCAGATTCAGCTTCTTTTGTCATATTCTCCGGGTGTCCTGCACGGCATGGTCCCTCCCAGAAGTGTGAATGCACAAGGCATCCTACTATAGGTCTCACGACAAGCTTGATGTCCATTGCTTTCTGTTTCATTTCATAACCCTCCGTTAGTGAATTGTATTTGTGCAAAAAAATAGATAAGATGACATACGAATTGCTTCGTTTCGTATGTCATCTTATCAAATCTAATTTTAGAAAAACATGCATTATTCCTGTCAAAATTTTGTACTATTTGCAACTATTTCACTTCTCTGAGTCTCTTATCGATACGGTCCTGGCTGGCATACGGAAGGTTGGAGAACGGTCCGTTCAGTGTCTCTCTCAATGTATACAATTCTTTTTCAAACGGGATCGAAGGGTGGTAAGGGTAAAATTCCTCGTCGAGTATCTTCCTCGTCTGCGCATTCTCCCTCAGTTCCTCAAACGGCGAATCCAGGCTGTAGACTTTCCTGTAAGGGACTGTTGGCTCATATACAAAAACATGATCTCCGGCAGTGAGATGAACACTCACATTTCTGTCATCCTGTACTCCACCCACTTCTGTCCCGAGCTCACTTATGTCCGCATCAGGAAGGACTAGTTCCGCTTCTGTATCAAACGGGATCGTCACCTTTACAGTAATAGTTTTGCCGTCTTCTATCTTCCACTCGCTCCTTATAAGACCTGAAGCGGATTCAAGCGACCCTTTCGCCCATCCTATCCTGTAGTCAGGTTGAGGCGCTATGACAAATTTCTTAAACCCTGCCCCATTTTCGCAGGGTCTGATTCCGATCATATTTCTGAACATCCACTCCACAATCGAGCCATACGAATAGTGATTCATGGAGTTCATTTCAGTTCCGCTAATCTTTCCATCGGGCAGTATTGAATTCCAACGCTCCCATATTGTCGTAGCTCCCATCAGCACTTCATAGAGCCACCCCGGGTATCCCTTCTCAAGCAGAAGGTGATACGCCATGTCATTCATGCCATTATCCGAAAGTACTCTGCACAGATAAGGCGTTCCCACAAAACCTGTCTCAAGATGATAGCGGTTGTTGCGCAGTTTATCCATGAGCCCTTTTCTGGTCTTTTCAAGTGCAAAATCAGGCGTAAGTCCCATGTACAGCACCACCACA
>JAAZDA010000252.1 GCA_012512995.1 Clostridiales bacterium
GCCTTACAGTGCGGCAGTAAGAAAGTGGTTCGAATCAACAGTTCTCCCCACACACAAAAATGATAATCCTTATGTGCTGGAAACTGAAAATCTGTGCTTTGCCTATACTGAAGGCGTTCCTGTTCTCTCTGATATAAATTTCAAGATCCGCAAGGGCGAAATGCTCAGCATCGTTGGCAAGAACGGGGCAGGAAAATCCACACTTTCTTCTCTGATATGTGGATTCTATAAACCTTCGTCAGGCCGGATCCTGTTGTCCGGCAGCGATATCTCCCCTCTGTCGATCAAGGAGCGCGGTGAAAAGATAGGGCTTGTCATGCAGTCTCCTAACCAGATGATATCAAAACCTATGATACGCGAAGAGGTCGGACTGGGACTTGCAGTCCGCGGCGTTCCCGAAGATGAAATCAACAAAAAAGTCGATGATACGCTGCGCATCTGCGGTCTTTATCCATATCGCAACTGGCCTGTATCAGCGCTGAGTTTTGGACAGAAGAAGCGCGTTTCCATAGCTTCCATACTTGTTATGGATCCTGAGATCCTCATTCTTGACGAGCCAACTGCCGGGCAGGACTACAGACATTACACAGAGATCATGGAATTCCTCAAGAAACTTAACAAAGAAATGGGTCTCACAATACTTATGATCACACACGATATGCACCTTATGCTCGAGTACACAGACCGTGCCATCGTACTTGCTGACGGGCATATGATAACAGATGAAAGTCCCGCAAATGTTTTGACGGATCAGGAAGTTGCTGACAAGGCATATCTCAAGCAGACGTCGCTTTATGACCTCGCCATGAAATGCGGCATTGATGACACATCTGAATTCGTCGATCGTTTCATAGAATTTGAGAGGAACGCTCAACAGGGCAAAACAACTTCGGCCGGAAAAGAGCCGTCACCCGCGGGAGGAGTTCTGGCATGAATAAACTCTTGAGCTACAAGGAAAAGAACACCTGGATCCACCATCTGAGCGGCATCACGAAACTGATATTTTTCCTGCTGTGGTGCATAACCAGCGCCATGACATATGACACCCGCGTCCTCCTCATAATGATAGCTGTGACTCTGGTAATTTTCGCCATATCCAAAACCGAGTGGAAACAGATCAGCTCCGTTTTCAAGGTCGTTCTGTTCTTCATGATACTGAATGTTGTCGCCATTTTCATTTTGTCGCCTTATCAGGGCTGTGAAATATATGGCAGCAGGACTGTCATTACACCGCTGTTCGCCGGCCATGATCTGACTTCGGAAGAACTTTTCTACCTCTTCAATGTCGTTATAAAATACTTTACCGTTACGCCTGCAATATTCATTTTCCTTGTCACGACAGATCCATCTGAATTTGCGGCTTCAATGAATGGGGTAGGGGTCTCATACACCATTTCCTATTCGGTCGCTATTGCGCTCCGATACATTCCCGACATTCAGGATGATTTCCACAGAATAAGAAACGCACAGGAAGCGCGCGGCATAGAGATGAGCTCCAAGGCAAAACTGGTGGAGCGCATCAAGCGCACATCGAGCATAATATTTCCTCTTCTGTTCTCAACTATGGATCGAATAGATGTGGTAAGCAATGCCATGGAACTTCGCGGGTTTGGCAAAAAGAAGAAACGCACCTGGTATGCTCAGAAAAAGCTCAGGACGATGGATTATGTCGTAATCATCTTTACTGTCGTTTTCTGTACGGCATCACTTGTTTTCACATATTATGATGGTAGCAGATTCTATAATCCGTTCTTATAATGCCGTGGCAGATGAATAGGGCTTTTATCATAGTTTATTGCGACATAAATCTTGATTGAACCAAATTTCACTATATACGTATCTTCACCCCTCATTCATATTATGATGTTGGGGTCAAAACTACATTTTTAGTTATGATGCTACGAATTGCATCCATGTCAATATCTGATTCGCTATCATTATCTTTCTCGCATAGGAGCCATATAAATAGACGGAAGCCAAATGATCTGCCTTGCGCCAAAGAACGGCTGTTCTCACAGACAAAAAAATCAAGATTTTCGATTGATCGTGGCTGCTGGTTAAACGGTGGCCATGATTTTTATCCATTTGTTTTCACCTTCTGTCACCATCATACTTTGTTCGTATACGTTGTCGAATTTATTGAATGTCTACTTTTTCAGGTATTTTTCCTGCTCAGCTCGCCGACATATTCCTACACCAATTAATACAGATCTATGAGGCTGTCATCCTCCCGGTATGCTAACTGGCAAAAATAGAAAATAAAGATGTCCATTTTTCCGGCTGCTTCGTATATAAGTGTAGATAAACAAACAACAGTGACACACGCATATATCAGGTGAGAGAAGACACAAAATGGACGGCTCTAATAAGCAGAAGAAAATCCTGCCAATTAAGAGCTAAGCAGCGTATCCGGTGGCTGAAACCATCAACAGCTAAAGGAGAGCAATACTGTGATTTGTCAAGCAAATCTTGACAGAGAGGCATGAAAATGAGTGATAATATGGAAAGTAAAGAGATTGTTGACAACGAAATTGAAAAAGTAGCAGGTGGAGTTCTTTTTGACACAGACCCGGAATTCCAGGTTGGGCAGGAATGTTCGTTTGCCACCAATTACTTTGCTGATTGTCCGCAATGGTATCATGTTCGCATAGTCAGGGTAATTAATGAAGGAGGTGTCTTTACCAATAATTACCGCTACGAAGTTGCTTATGTTGATAAAACATTTAGCAGCTGTCCAAACCGTATTGTACTACCGCGGGACTTAATGAAATGGAGTGATTATAAGGCCAATCTGTGATCTTGCTGCACGTGAAACTTTCACACCCCTGGAAACCCAGCTGTCCATTATGAAAATCGGTTGTTAACATCTGGCAGGAAAGCTCCTCAAAGCAACGCCGTAAAAACCCCCTCACTGCCTCGGGGTATTCTATATCCTATAAAGTTATAACGTAAGTGTTGTTACTAACCCAAAAAATCGAGACCAAAAGTCGAGACTATTATCATAATTTGTCTGGTTAATAGCTTCTGCACAAATATATCAGCGCCGCGCCCTGCCCCCACGGGTAATTGCCGTAGACCTGCGGGTGATTACCGAAATCCAGGCATTCAGCAAGTGTCTGCCCGACCCTGCCGTCAGCATCTGTATTTTTCAGAATCAGCTCCATCGTCATATTGTGCCATGTATTCGCACCAGGCTGGCAGCCAGTCGTGCCGGACTGGTGATTGTCACACCGATTTGCCGTGCCGGGCTGGTGGTGACCGCACCGGTCAATGTCGATTCCCAGCTTCAATTCGGCCGCACTTATCATCGCCGTTGCAGAAATATCTGTCTCTCCCTTAGGATCAGTAAGCAGCCATGGGAATGAGCCGTCCTTTTTTCTGCAGCTCTCGACAAGTCTGAAAAAGATATCTTCTTCAAGAAAACCAGGTCTCCCGTGGGATGCTCTGCAATACTCTGAGTATCCACCCAGATACCATCCGACAGCTCTTCCCCAACCGGGGAAGCCCTTCTGAACCACACTTATCCTTGATTCACCAAAAGCTCTGCCACCTGTGTTGACATCCGCTTCTGTACTGTCATGGACGTCACCCGATAATCCATCTGCTTCATATCCATGCGCCGGCAGCCCTGCAGTTTTATCAAAACCGTATTTGTGGTATATCTCAAGTTGAGCCAAAGCCCCTTCAAGTGCAGCATCAGCCCGTTTGATCCTGATAACATCGTACACATCATTATCGCTCCGGTCTGCGGCGTTTTGATCGGATTCTCTATTCTTATATTTCTCCCCCCGGCCCAACACCACTGAAGCATATTTGGAAAGGAACATTGCCATCATTCCGACACCGTCGGCAAACACATAATCGTGTGCGCGTCCTGGTCTGTATATGACTGCGCCTGTCTTGTCTTCAGGAGCCTTCATGGCATACTCCGCCATGTGATCAGCAGCATCGAGATATTTAATATTTCCTGTCAATGTATAAACATCAAGGATAGCGCAACCTGAGAGCACATCATCAATGTGTTGAAACTCACTTCCTGAATCTATCCATTTACCAATGTGTGACTCGAGGGTTTTCTGAACTTCTCGCAAAGTCGTATCTATACCCTGTTTGTTTTCTGTAAAAGAGTCGCTATTGTTATTGTCATGACCGCGGCTTACTGCGTTTGAAAATACCCCACTGTGTCTTACTTTCATCTTCCAGTATTCCGCAAGTCCCATCATCAACATTCCCGCAGGCCAGAACATCGGATCGGGTTTCTCGACACTTCTGCCCAGAACTTGTTTTGCCGTGCGCCTGAGTTTCTGCGTGACGGAAAGTCTGCCATAATTTTCAAGCTCATGTGCAGCTTCCAGTGCTATCTTATCAAGTTTTGCCATATATTCAGATGAAATCATATCGTCCTTATCTTTGGATCTTCCAAACCGGAACGTCTTTTATTTGCTTCCGATCTTTTCTTTCACCATTCCGAACAGATACCTGCATTCACTGCTGCGGCCGAAGAAAGCAAGGAAAATCCCATTATACATTATGACAACTATAGCCGCCATCAGTAAGAATATGCCGAGACTGACACTCTCCGGATCAGGCATCAGCCTTGAACTTATGAGATAGAGAAGCAGGAGGCTCACGCCCGAAACTATCAGGTATTTGACAGAGTCTTTGAAGTAGTGTGCGGCGCTCCTGTCAAAACAAACGCGATATATTATTATCGGCTTCGTGACATTTGCGATTAGTCCGGAAATCAC